>JAPOYX010000270.1 GCA_026706345.1 Gemmatimonadota bacterium
CGGACGACCTTGATCATTCGGGCGTGGCCCTTTCCTTCGGACAGCGTTTCGGCCAGCGCTTCCGACAGCGCTTCTCCGCTCTCCGCGACGACCTCCCCGGTTTTCTTGTCGACGACCGGTTCGCCGATGCTGCGCCCGATCAGATCACCGGCCTGCCTGGCCTGGACGTCGTCGAATTCGTAGAACAGCTGGTAGATGCGGTCGTTGCTCTCGTAGCCTAGCGCGCGGAGCAGCAGGGTCACGGGCAGCTTCCGCTTTCGGTCGATATGGACGAAAAGCACGTCGTTCACGTCCAGGCTGAATTCCAGCCAGGTACCGTGTTCCGGTATGATGCGGGCGGAGTAAAGCTGCTTTCCGTTAGGGTGGGTTTCTTCAGAGAAGAATACCCCGTAGGAACGCTGCAGCTGCGACACGATGACCCGTTCGGCCCCGTTGATGATGAACGTGCCCTTCTCCGTGATCAGCGGCAGTTCCCCGAGGAACACGGTCTGCTCGATGATGTCCTTGACCTTCTTCTCGTCGGCGCCGCTCCCCTCCTCGCGGATCACCAGGCGAAGTCTCGCCTTCAGGGGGATCGCGTAGGTCATACCCCGTTCCTGGCATTCGAGGACGGTGTACTTCGGCTCGCCCAGCATGTATTCGATGAACTCGAGCGAGAAGTGCTCGTGGATGTCCGTGATGGGGAATATGTCGAGGAAAACGGCCTGCAGGCCCTGGTTCCTGCGCTCGGAAACGGGTACGTCGGCCTGTAGAAACGCGTTGAAGGAATCTATCTGAACCGCCAGCAGGTTCGGCATTTCGATGATGGAGGGCAGTTTGGAAAAATCATGGCGTGTGATCTGAGTTTTATCCATCGGCTGACCACATCCTTTCGGCAGGTAGGTGAATAGAACCCGTGGACGAAAGCGCCGGCGACCCGTGCACGTCACGACGGCCGCCGCGCCCGCCACGCGGACCGATACGGTTTACCACCCTGCCTATTTGAGTTCGACAGTTCCGCCCGCTTCTTCGATCTGCTTCTGAATGTCGTCGGCTTCCTCTTTGGTTACGCCCTCCTTCAGCGCGCCGGGAACGCCGTCAACCAGCGCCTTGGCCTCTTTCAGTCCCAGGCCCGTTATTGCGCGAACGACCTTGATGACCTGGATCTTCTTGTCGCCGAAACCGGTCAGCACGACGTCGAAGGAATCCTTCTCTTCTTCTGCCGGCGCGGCTGCGTCGGCGGCGCCGGGTGCGGCGACAGCCACCGTCGCCGCGGCTGAAACGCCGAACTTGTCTTCAAGCGTCTTCACGAGATCATTCAGTTCCAGCACGGTCAGCTGTTCGATCTGATCTACGATATCGGACACGGCCATGATTACATACCTCCGTTATATATTAAGGAATACTACCTTAAATGGTTTTCTCGACTGGTTCGGCTATGCTTGCCGATCACAAACAAACGGTCATGCCTGGCTACGCCGGTCGAACCGGCACGCACGGCTTTCATTCGCCGCCTTCCTGCGCGGCCTTCTGCTGCGAAACGGCCGACACGGTGCGGACCAGGCTGCTCAGCACGCCCGACAACGTGAACACCAGGCCGGTAATGGGCGCGGCAATACCGCTGACCGTCTTGGCCAGCAGTTCATCCCTGCCGGGCAGCCTGGACAGTGTCCGGGCCTGCGCAACGTCGATGATCTCGCCGGTCAGGAACCCGCCCTTGATGCGGGGCCGTTCCTCGTGTTCCTTGCCGAAATTGATGAGTATCTTCGCCGGCGCCACGGGGTCGCTCGACATGACGAGCGCCGTCGGACCATCCAGGGTTTCCCCCAGGTCGGGCAGGCCCGCGTTGGCGATGGCGAGGCGGGTAAGCGTATTCTTTATCACGCGGCATTCCACGGACTCCGCCCGCAACTGGCTTCGCAACTCCGTTACCTCGCCGACGTCCAGGCCGGTAAGGTCCGTCAGGTAAACGCTGTCGGTTTCCTTCAATCGCGTCGTCAGATCCTGGACGATCTGCTCTTTAACGGCACGCGGCTGGGGCATGTTGTCATGACTCCTTTTCTACCCACGGCTCCTGGCCGTGGTCGCATCTACGCCTCGACGGTCGCCGCCTGGCGATCGACCGATACGCCGGGGCCCATGGTGGACGAGATGGTAAGCCGCCGTATGTACTGCCCTTTGGCGGATGCAGGCTTCGCCCGCATGACCGCGTCGATGAACGCCGAAGCGTTTTCCTTCAACTGCTGGACCGAGAAGGACGCCTTGCCCACGGCAGCGTGCAGGTTGCCGTTGCGGTCCACGCGGTACTCGATCCGGCCGGATTTCACTTCCCGGACCGCCGGACCGACGTCAAAGGTAACGGTGCCGCTCTTCGGATTGGGCATGAGTCCACGGGGACCCAGTACGCGTCCCAGCTTGCCCACGTCGCGCATGATATCGGGCGTGGCGATCACGACGTCGAATTCGGTCCAGCCTTTTTCGATCTGCTCGATATACTCGTCGGCGCCGACGTAGTCCGCGCCGGCTTCCTGGGCGTCTTTCTGCGCTTCGCCCCGCGTCAGCACGAGCACCCTGGTTTCCTTCCCCGTTCCATGGGGCAGCGCCACCGCGCCCCGTACCATCTGGTCCGCGTGGCGGGGATCCACGTTCAGCCGCATGGCCACCTCGACGGTCTCGTCGAATTTCGTCTTCGACGTCTCCTTGACAATCGACAACGCGTCCTCAAGGGGATAATCCCTTCCCGCTTCCACTTTCTCGCTGGCGGCCAGATAGCGCCTTCCTCTTTTCATGGCCCGTCTCCTTGCGGCTTTACTCGGTTAGCCTTCCACCTCGATGCCCATACTGCGGGCCGTGCCTTCGATCATGCGCATGGCCGCCTCCGTATCCGCGGCGTTCAGGTCCGGCATCTTGAGCTCGGCGATCTGCCTGACCTGGTCCCGCGTTACCTTGCCGACCTTTTCCCGGTTCGGTTCGCCGGAGGCTTTAGCCAGTCCTGCTTCGCGCTTGAGCAGCACGGCGGCGGGGGGCGTTTTGGTGATAAAGGAAAAACTGCGATCGGCGTAGACCGTGATCACGACCGGTATGATGAGGCCCATCTGATCCTGGGTTTTCGCGTTGAAGACCTTGCAGAACTCCATGGGATTAACGCCGTGCTGGCCGAGCGCCGATCCCACCGGCGGCGCCGGATTCGCCTGGCCTGCCGGTACCTGGAGTTTGATCACCGTTGATATTTTCTTGGCCACAAAACCCTCCTACGCGACGTGGGAGACCTGGAGGAAATCGAGCTCCACCGGGGTTGCACGTCCGAATATGCTCACCATGACCTTGAGCTTCTGCCGGTCGGGGTGTATCGCCTCCACAACACCTGTGAAATCGGTAAAGGGTCCGTCGGTCACCTTGACCTGGTCGCCGGTCCGGTAAGGGATATCCACGCCTTCTCCCTTTTCCTTGTGCGGCTCGTCCCGGTGCAGAATGCGGTTCAGCTCACTCTCCCGCAGGGGCTGCGGCCGGGGTCCGCTTCCGACGAAATGGGTAACGCCCGGCGCGTTGGTCACCAGGTGCCAGGAATCGCGGTCCATCTCCATTTCCACGAGGACGTAGCTGGGGAAAAGCTTGCGTATGGTGGATGTTTTCTTCCCCTGCTTCATCTCTACGATTTCTTCGGTAGGGATGAGAATCTCGCCGATTTTCTCTTCCAACCCTTCCCGGACCTTCAGTTTTTCTAGGTGGGTCTTCACCTTGTTCTCATGACCTGAATAGGTATGAATCACATACCAGCGCTTGTCCATGACTCACCTCATCATCTCTCGCTACGCGTCAGGCCCCGAGTAAACGGCTCAGTATGATGGACAGAATGAAATCGATCACCCCGGTGAATGCGGCCAGAATCAGCGTGATCACGATGACCACGGTCGTCGAACCGATCAATTCGTTTCGGCTCGGCCAGTTCACCTTGGACAGTTCCGTCCTTACTTCCCTCAGAAAGTCCACCGTTCGTTCGTACATATTCCGTGTTTCGTGCTGTAATGGCCGCCCGTCTTCCGTCTGTTTCGGAACGTCGCGGTCATTCAATGGTTCGCCGTGTGCCCGCGTGCGCCTGCGCGCGTTACATTGCATAAAAAGGCAGGCCGGAACTGTGATTTCCGCTCAGTTCGCGTCGCCGGCCTGCAATTTCGCGCGTCTTCTATGTCAAAATCATCCAAACCAACCGGGTGGGGATCGATTCGATC
Source organism: Gemmatimonadota bacterium (assembly GCA_026706345.1). Taxonomy (NCBI): domain Bacteria; kingdom Pseudomonadati; phylum Gemmatimonadota; species Gemmatimonadota bacterium. The sequence goes on from JAPOYX010000270.1 coordinate 4,209, forward strand.
GCTCTCCGCCCCGTGTCTTCTATGCCAATACCTGCCGTTACTCGATGACTTCTGTGACGACGCCCGCGCCGACGGTTCTTCCGCCCTCCCG
>JAPOYX010000271.1 GCA_026706345.1 Gemmatimonadota bacterium
CGCACAGGCGAACGCGAGGAGAGGACCCTCATGACACTTTGGAAGAACCTGGTGGTTGCGCTCGTGGCCGCCTTCGCCCTTGCGGCGTGCAGCAGTAGCAGTGACAACGGAGGCACCGCTTCCGGCGACGGCGACATGCCGCCCGCGGCGTCCGGGCCGACGCAGGAGGATCTGGACGAAGCGAACCAGCGGGCCGAGGACGAGAAGAAGCGGGCCGACGACCTTCAGGCGGAGATGGATGCAGATCAGGCCGAGGCTGATCGAGCCGCCGCAAAGGCGCTCTTTGCCGCGCTAAGGCTTCCGCTCGCCGTGGCGACTGGGAATCTTGCTGACGGCGAGACGATTGATGTTAGCGGAATCACAGGTAGAGACCACAATGTCGTGATCCCCGCCCTTGGCAAGCCAGAGAACGGCATGTCCAGCGAGAGGGACGGAACGACGCAGTGGTCGGCATTTGTCAGTTCAACGCAAGAGGCTTCGGTCCGGCGTGCGTTCGCCGTGGAATTCGAGGATGACGATCGCTACGTTGGCAACGACGTCGACCGATTGAATTTTGGAACTCCCACGGCAGGGGACCCGGCAATCTCTTCGACTGGGTTCCCGCAGAGATCCGGTACCCGCAACTATGATCCGGGAAGCTCGTTCGGCGGTACTTACATGGGCGCTGCGGGAACCTATGTATGTGGGGATGACGCGTGCACCGCCACGTGGACTCTAACCGGCATCCAGCTTTCTGCCGGCTGGCACTTCAAGCCCGCCTCCGGTGCTCGCGTAGAAATTGCGGACGCGTCGTTTCAAACGTACGGGTGGTGGTTGAGAAAGAACGCTGACGGGACGATCGACGCCGGTCCCGCGTGGTTCCACAGCCTCGCTACGGCACCGCAGCCGACCAGCATTGACGCAATTCAGGGAACCGCGACCTACAGCGGTAGCGCGCTCGGAAAGTACGCGATCTACTCCGGAGCATTTTCGGAACGGTCTGAGGCCGGTCACTTTACCGCCGCTGCAGAGCTGACGGCTGACTTCGGCGCCGAAGACGCTCCCGGTCACATATCCGGCAAGATTGATGGATTCATGACGGCGGCCGGGTCCAAGAACTGGGAGGTTGAGCTGGAACGGACTGCGCTCGCCAGTAATGGCGGCTTCGATACCAACGATGACACGGACCCGACCGGCACAATCTGGATGATCGGTGATGTCGCTTCCGACGTGCGAGGCAACTATCAAGGCGCAATGTACGACGCCCGAGACGACCAGGACGGCCTTCCCTATGAAGTCGGCGGGACGTTTTCGGCACAATTTGAGGCGGGTGTAGGCCAGATGATTGGCTCCTTCACTGCAGTCGACCCGCAATAGCCCGACTCCACGATCGCCCGAGCGACGCTCCCCGTGCCGCTCGGGCGAGGACGGGGCAGTTGTGAGATTCGGCCCTAATCCGGCTCCCCGGTGCCACTCGACATAGAGATGGCTGCGACGGGCTGGTATTCGACGATCAGACCCACTGCCAAGAGTGCATAGCAGGCGCATGCGGCAGAAGCAGAGCAGCGGCCACAGGCGACGCCGATTTCAAAATACGGAGCGATTTCATCGTGGTTGAAAGCGCGGGCGCTCCAAATGATCTTCGTCCTCTAGAATCGTTTCTCGTGTTTCATAGCTTAGTAAGGACTCAACATGTTCAATGCTAGGCACTACATGCGGATGTCATCGTCAAGAAGATCGAGTGGCAACCCTTTATCGACACGTCTACATCTGCCTGATTCGATCGGATTTTCTGGCGTCAGGGATGACCGGGTATTCTCGTATATAATTCCCAATCGACAGGTCTGAGTCAGTTTCGTAAGAAACGATGATGCATGATGAAATCACGCTGTCTCCGGCGGATGGAATGATGGAAGAAGGAACAGGAGAGGGCACGGCGAACTAGAGGAACAGCCTCCTCCGGCCCGTACTGCCCGCCAGTTGCTCTGATTCAGGCCAGCGGAGGCTCCACCGGCAACGCCCGGAGATAGTCCCCGAAGGATGGAATGGGGATTCTGTATTGGTCAGGAAGATTGCCGGCAGGGGCCAGCAGACCGGCATGCAGTGCGTCTGTTAGGAAACTGTCAATGGTTTCTCCTGTTTTCCCGCGCACGGTTTCCGTGAGTGACTCGATTCCATCGTAGGACAACTGGCCGCCGTTCTCTTCTGCAGCTAGGGCCAGTCCCCTGTAGACCCAGGCCCGGCTGGACCCGGCAGCAAGCCGGCCGGCATAGTAGGCATCCATCCGTGCCCTGCCGTGCTCCAAGGCCATCTCCAGCAGATGCCTCTCAATGCGCCCGCCGTGGTCACGAATCACCCGGGCCGCAGCCACGGCCACCCGGTTGATGTGCTGCGGCCATCCCTGGGACAATTCGGCAAGACTGTCCACCCACGCTGCCCGATCCTCCGGCATTCCCGTGAAGTCATAGGCGTCGAAGACACTTTGGATGGCGCAGCTCGCATCGTCATCTGCGAGAGGCTCGAGATTCACTACCCGTTCATCGGCGAATCTCGACAGACCGCACTGGCGCAGCACGTCCCGGGTGTCACTCAAACCAAAAAACGCGGCCACCAGGGGAATGCCCTGGGCGTCCCGGTGGAGGCAATCGAGAACATCCCGGGTCATGCGTTCAACCGGTGTGTTCTGGGCTTCATCAACAAACACAGCAATATGGAACCCGCCAAGCATGTGCCCGGCATGCTCGAACAATCCTTCGGCGGACATCTCTTTTTCTCTCTTGCTCCAAGATACGCCACCTACCGAGAGGCCTCGGTCCGGTATCTCCTGAAGTATCTGCCTGCCCATATCAAGCAAATCACCCAACACCCTGGCAGCCGCACCGGATGCCCTGTTCCGGAGGCGCACGCTTTCCGCATTGGCCGCATTCACCATTGCCCTGACCACCCTGTCAGGGAACCGCAAGGATCCAGGGTTCACGGAAACCGCCACCCAGGGCACCTTTGGTGTCGAATGGTGCCGTACGGCCTCCATGCATTCCTCCATCAGCGCGGACTTGCCGGCGCCCGGGGCGCCTTGGAAGACCATCGTGCCGCCACCAACCATTCCTTCGCTGAGGCTTGTGATGGCAGAGCGGTAAACCCCGTATTCCGCATCACGCCCCCGGAAGAACGCCTCACGGCCCGCTTCGGAACGGTCCGCGCGTCTCAGCCATGTTTCCAGCGGTAGTGGATCAGCCGGGAGCGGCTTCGGAAAGGGTCCCTGGTTCATACTGGCAATCTTACCCCAACAAGGAGTGTCCCTGCGGGTCAGGAACTGGTTGGGAAAGGTTGGAACAATGCCGGTTGAGGCGGTTTTTCGTTTGATCCGTCGCAGGCGTGTCGTGCCGCTCACCGCGGCCGTACGAGGTCCGGCCGTTTCGTATTGGGACTGGAGGTATCAAGGCGTGTCGGTGCCTCCGCTCGGTGGGGGTACTCCCGGCCGGGGCGGCGACGGTGGGCGCACGCGTCCGGCATCAGCCGGCGGGGTGGCGTCCGGCGATCAGCTTGGTCCGATTGTGATGATGTTCGTCAACGACCGGCTGTTGATGGCCGCCACCGAAGAGGTCGGATGCACCATCATGCGAATGTGCGTCCTCCAGGACAGCGCAACATGACAGAGGGTGTAGTGTCAGCGCGGTGACCGCTCACGGGTCGTCAAGCGACGCAAACGGTACGTCAGGCGGTCAGCTCGGAAGGATCTGCCGCGTTTGTTCCATGGCGCTGGAGCCAAGCGACCGCGCCCCGATCGAAGCTCGCGAACACGGTCCCGCCAAGGCGCTCGCCCTGTGCGGCGATGGTTCCGTCGGCGAAATCTCCGCCTGCACGCAACGCAGCCAATCCCGCGTCAACCGCAGGCGAGTCGGTGACCACGGCGTCGATGGCCGCGATCGCCTCGATGGCGGCGGCTATGTCGCCGGTGCCATAGCCGTACCCGCGCTGCAGTACCCATGCGAACTCACAGAAGACCGGTACGGGTACGGCGATGACTGTCGCCCGCAGAAGCAGAGCCTGAGCCGTCGCGGCTTGGCCAGCGTCGTCCCTAACGACAGCCCGCAGGAGCACGTTGGTGTCCGCAGTGATCTTCACTCCTTGCCCGCCCATCCCGAGGCGGCAATCTCTTTCATCCCCTCGACGGAGAGCGACGTCTGCGGTTTTGCGAGCATGCCGAAGACGGCCTCGACGGACGTGCCGCGCTTCGACCTGAGCTGCATGCGCCTGTCCGCCAGCAGGTCGAGCTCCAGCTTGTCGCCGGGCCGAACCCCCAAGTGTGCGAGCACGTCCTTGCGCAACGTGATTTGTCCCTTCGAAGTTACTGTGAGGACGATGGCCATGAATTTGACTCCGTCAAAGGCTGAAGACTGAACGTAAGGCATATTCACCTTTCATTCAATTGTCGTACCGCCCGCGCTCGCGACATCTGCGGACTGAGGCCGTTCTGAGACAAGGCCTGATCGTGCAGGCAGAGGCGAACTCCGAATGCTGTCTTCGCAAGGTTCGCTGCTTATCGCATGGGAGAGGCGCCGGGGCTTTGTCCTGATCGCCCAAATCGCTGCCGGCGCGCGGCGGCGGCGCAAGAGCGGCTTCTAGGCTTGCTACCTCTTGTTACCGAGTTCGAAGCACTGGGCCAGGCGCTTGTCGCACAGGCGAGCACGGGGAGAAAACCTTCATGAC
>JAPOYX010000272.1 GCA_026706345.1 Gemmatimonadota bacterium
CGTGGACATTGCCGTCCCGCCGTGGCACCAGAAGGACCTCGTCCGGAAAGCGACCGCGGCCGGGAAGCACCTGCTGTGCCAGAAACCGTTGTCCAATATATACGCCGAAGCCGTCGATATCGTGGAGATGGCGGAGGCGAGCGGTGTGAAGCTGGCCGTGAACCAGCAGATGCGGTGGGACCAGGCCGTTCGGGCGTCCCGCACCCTGCTGAACCGGGGATTGCTGGGCGATCCCGCTTCGGCCGTGATCGACGTGAGTATTCTGACCGAATGGCGGGCCTGGCCCTGGGTGCTCACGGCCGAAGGTCTCGACCTGATGTTCCACAGTATACATTACTTCGACAGCATGCGTTCCCTGTTCGGAGACCCCGTACGCGTGTGGTCGTCCGGCGCGTCTTATCCCGGTCATGCAGTGACCGGTGAAACACGGACGATCACGGTATTCGAGTACTCGGACACGTTTCGTGCCATGGTGTCCGTCAACCACAACAACTGGACGGAAGAGCGCTTCGCGACCCTGCGCATCGACGGCACGGAAGGATACGCCGCCGGGACGTTCGGCCTGCTCTACGACTACCCCCACGGCCGGCCGGACACCTTGTCGTATTCGAGCCGGAAGCTCGATCCCGACAAGACGATAAGCCATCGGTTCGAGGAGCGCTGGATACCCGACGCCTTCATCGGCCCGATGGGTGAACTGATGGCCGCGATCGAGCAGGACCGCCTGCCCGAAACCAATGGCAGGGACAACCTGAAAACGCTCCAACTGGTGAACGCCGGCTACCGGTCCATGGCGGAACACCGTGCCGTGGCTCCAGCGGAGATCGGGTAGGTGAGACCGGGCAGCGGGAATCGGGTGGCGGAAATCGGGTAACGTGATCTTTCAAGCGCGGTAAGTAGCGGTAAGCGCCGGTAAGTAGCGATAAGCGCCGGTAAGTAGCGATAAGCGCCGGTAAGTAGCGATAAGCGCCGGTAAGCGGCAAAAGCGGACTTCGGTACAATCCGGATCCAGTTCGGACTCCAATATATCGTCAATGTTGATTAAGATAAATCAATATAAAGTCACGAAGGTGTAGTATACCAGGACTGGGACCATGCGAACGGACGTTGTCATCGTGGGTGCGGGCATCATCGGCCTGTCCATCGCCCGCGAACTGCTGTGCCGGGGGACGCGCGTGACCCTCGTGGATCCGGGCGACCCGGGTAAGAAAGCTTCCTGGGCCTCCGCCGGTGTACTTGCGCCGCAGGGCGCCCGCCCTGTTAACCGGGCCTATCTTGACCTGTGCCTGTCGGGGCTGGATATGTACGCCGGCTGGTCCGTTGCACTGCTCGAGGAAACCGGTATCGACGTCGAGTACCGGGCCGTAGCGGGGCTGCAGGTCGCCTTCGACGACGTGGAATCCGAAGAGCTGGACCAGCGATACCGCCACCAGCAGGACCTGGGCCTCCCGGTCGAGCGGCTCTCCGGCGAGGAGGTCCGCGCGCTCGAGCCCATGCTGTCGCCCGAAACCCGGTGCGGCCTGCTCTTCGAAAGGATGCACCAGGTGGAGAACCGGCGGCTGGTCCGGGCCCTGGTCGCCGCCGTCAGGGCCCGGGGAGGGGAATTCCGCATCGGAAATCCTGTCATCGACCTGATCGTACGGAGGAACCGGGCTGCCGGAGTCGTCGTCCCCGGCGAACGCATCGGAGCGGAACGCGTGGTTGTCGCGGCCGGCGCCTGGTCCGGGCTGCTGAAGTGGATCCCGGGTGCGGCGCCGCCGGTCCAGCCCGTGCGGGGCCAGATGGTCTGCGTCGACGGGAGCGGCGTCCCGCCCCTGGGGCGCGTCATCTACGGCCCGGAACAGTACCTCGTGCCCCGCCGGGACGGCCGCGTGCTGATGGGCGCCACGGTGGAGAAGACCGGGTTCGACGCCAGCGTGACCGCGGGTGGCGTGTCCGGTGTGATCAGGGAAGGGCTGCGCATGGCGCCCGGACTGGCGGAAGCACCTGTCGTGGAAACCTGGGCCGGACTGCGTCCCATGTCGAAGGACGGCAAACCCATACTCGGCCCGGCGGGCCTAGAGCGCCTCGTCCTTGCCACGGGCCACTTCCGCAATGGCATTCTCCTCGCCCCGATCACCGGCCGGCTCATCGCGGATTATTTGGAGCACGGTGTTGTTCCCCCGGCCATGGCCCCGTACCTGCCGGATCGATTCGACCGGAAGGACGCGCGCGAAGAATCTGCGGACTAGAATGACATGCGCGCCGAATCAGCGGAGTTAACGGAGTCGAAGCACGCCCCGATATAAGCGACCCAGGACACGTCGGCACGCCCGCACACGACGGCACCATTAGAAGAATGAGAAGTCGATTTCCTTGCTGGTCATGAACTCCAGCAGCGCCGGCACCCCCTCCTCCGTCTTCCTGATCCCCCGTTTCAGCGCCGGGATGATCTCGTCGGGTGACTCGACCCGTTCCCCGTAGCCCCCGAAGGCCTCCGCCATCTTCGCGTAGTTTCCCGAAATGTCGGTCGCGCCGTACTTTGCCTGCGACGTGGGCATGACGGGGATCTCGATGGCCATGGAATGGTTGTTGAAGAGGACGGAGAGGATGGGGATGCGCTCGCGCACCGCCGTTTCGAAGTCCATGCCCGTGAACCCGATGGCCGCGTCGCCCCACACGTTGATGCAGAGCCTGTCCGGATGGGCCAGTTTCGCGCCCATGGCCAGCCCGAGCCCGTAGCCCAGCTAGGTGGTCTTGCCCCAGCCGATGTAGCTCAGGGGCGTGGTCGAGGGCCAGAAGGGGGTCAGCTGGTCCCGGGGACTGCCCGCGTCGTGGGTGATGATCGTCCGATCGATGTCGACGGTGTCGATCATGTCGCTGATGACCCGGTAGGGCGAGAAAGGCGTGGAGGCATCCCTGAGTTTTGGCATCCAGGCGTTCATCCAACGCTGCCGGATGGTCCGGATCTCGTCCACGACCCCGTCGTACCGGCCGCGCGGCTTGTTTCTCAACCGGTCCGACACCTCGTCGATGAGCGCCCGGAGTATGAGCGCGGCGTCGCCCACGATCGGATAGTGGCACGCCACGTCCTTGTTGATGTCGCCGGGATCCAGGGTGGCGTGGATGTAGGTCTTTCCCTCGGGCATCGTCAGGCCGAAATTCGTCCGGGTGAAGCTGCACCCGATGCCGAAGATCACGTCGGCGTTTTGCACGAAGACGTGAACGGGTTCCGGCATCGACCGGCCACCGTTTCCCAGGGAAAGGGGATGGTTTTCCGGGAATGCGCTCTTGCCGTCCAGGGTCGTGGTCACCGGGGCTTCCAGCAGTTCGGCCAGTTGCCTCAGCTCGGGCCACGCCCGGGCGTAGTGGACCCCCTGCCCGGCGTAGATGACCGGCCGCTCCGCCGCTACCAGGGCCTCTGCCGCTTCGCGTACCGCGTCCGGGTCGGGCCCGACGCGTACGGAAGGGGTAGGCCGGTAATCCAATGGTCCGGGCACTTCTTCGCCCAAGATGTCGGTCGGGAACTCCACCAGCGCCGGACCGGGCCGCCCGTTTTTGACCTGGGTGAATGCCCTTCGCATGACCTCCGATACGGACTCGGGGAGCACCAGGTATTCGCAGGATTTGGTGATATGCTGGAAGTTGAGGTAGGCGTGGAAATTCGGCGATAACTGGGCGACCTTCCTCCGGTGCCCCATGGGAAGCACCACGATAGGCACCGATTCCCCGAAGGCCTGGGCCACGCCGCCGTAGGCGTTCTCCGTGCCCGGCCCGCTCTGCATGCAGAACACGCCGATCTTGCGACCGGAAGACAAACGGCTGACCGCGTCCGCCATGTGCAGGCCGATCCGCTCCTGCCGGACGATCACCGTACGGATGTCCAGCTCGGCGGCTGTCTCGATCAACGGATTGACCGGGTACGCGAAGAGGTACTCGACCCCTTCCTGCTTCAATACGTGGGCAACCGCCTGCGCGACGTTCATAGCTTCCTAACTCCTTTTCGCTCGGGTGGCGAGATGCTCTTCGTTCGGGTAGCGGGATGCTCTTCGTTCGGGTAGCGAATTCTATTCGTTCAGGTAGTGGACCATCTCCCGCACGCCGTCCATCCCCAGGTTGCCGCCGCTGAACAGCGTGGCGACGCGCTGGCCCCGCCACGCGGCCGCCTCGCGCATGCACAGGGCGAATACCGCCGCCGCGGCGCCTTCCGCGATGAACCCGGTATGTTCGAGGACGATGGGGATCGTCTGCTTCATCTCTTCCTCGGTGACGAGATGCATCTCGTCGACCAGGTCTTTCAGCACGTCGAAGGCCAGACCGCCCGGATAGGTCGTCGCCAGTCCCCCCGCAAAGGTGTCGCAGGTCGCCGTGGTTACGGTCCGGCCTTCCTGCCAGGACCGGTACACCGACGGCGCGTTGGACGCCTGCACGCCGACGAGGCGGACATTCGGATTGACAGCCTTGATGGCCGTCCCCACCCCCGCGATCAGGTTACCGCCGCCCACGGGCAGCACCACCGCATCCGCGTCCGGCAGGTCCTCCATGATCTCCAGGCCGATCGTGCCCGCGCCCGCCATGAGCCCGAAATCTTCCCCGTCCTCGATGTACACCATGCCGGTCTCTTGGGCGATCTCCCGGGACCGTGCGAATCCGTCGGCGATCGTCTCGCCGTGGACGACCAGTTCGGCGCCGAGGCGTCGGATGGCCTGGCTCTTGACGTCCGGCGTTCCATGGGGGACGACCACCGTGACCGGGACCCCCATCGCGCCGCCCCCATAGGCGATGCCCTGTCCGTGGTTGCCGGTGGACGCCGTCGTGACCCCCTTGGCGCGCTGCTCCCCGTCGAGCAGGGACATGGTGTACAGCCCGCCCCTGACCTTGAACGACCGGATGGGCTGGAAATTCTCGTACTTGACGTGAAGCTCAAGGCCCAGCGTCTCGCTGAATCCGGCGGAGCGGTACATCGGCGTCGGCGCCAGGTGCCCGTCGAGGAAACGGCGTGCCTTGACAATGTCTGGAAGGGCAAGGTGGGAGGGCATAGAGTGTTTCAATACGGACTGCGGGTAATGTTGAGATGGTGTCCTTTCATACTGGACGCGCTTTGGTTGTGGGTCTAGACTACAACCTGCTTGTTCTGTTCTGAATCAGTGTTTTGTCAAGATTTTGTCAAGGCACAAAACGGAGGACGCTCATTATGGATTCGGTTAAAGCCGCTGCAGGGAAACTCGCTGCATATCAGCAGGCAGGCGACGAGGAATCCATAGCACGGTGGCAATCGGAGTTAAGAGCCAGTTACAGGGAAATCAGATTGGACAGGGGATACACCAGAGAAGAAGTGCAAACCCAATTGGATGTCATGGCTTTGGTTCTGCCTACCATAACTGTTCCCATATCATGCATTCGTATACGTTACGGCGCGGAGCGCTCGACGTTCGAGTTATGGCGAAAAATAGGCTCCTATTACGAGGCCAGATACGTACAAAGGGTAAATGAAGTTAAACAGGGCAGAACAGCGGAATGGCCGGCGCTTATTGTTGAAGACTGGGGAGATGGGAAATACCACCTTAAGGACGGGTACAACAGATTCTGGGCGCTGAAGAACGAAGGCCCTCCCGATAGTAAGGTGAATGTGGTGGTTGCTCCTGAACGTTAACTACGAAAAGAGGCAATCAGTAAAAAGTGGAGGGAATGGTACACGGTAGTTATGAGGGTGCGTGATCCACTGTCCGGCAGACTTGCAGGCCGTAACCACTTGTACGCAATCATCATCGGCCAAAACTGCGTATGAGGGTCAGACGGAGGAGTGCGAACCGTTGGTCAACGCCGTAGCGGCAGGGGCTTGGGAGTCCGCTCGGTCCACAGACGCCGGCGTTGACGCCAAGCCGATTCTCCGCCTGGTGGCCGGTCTCGCCGAAATCCATGTACAGCCCTTCGAATCGGAGGGTCCAGGCGCTGGCCACCGGTGTTTCTATTCCGGTCCCGGCAGCCCACCCGACGCGCGTCAACCGGTCGTCGAAGGAATCGTCGGGGTCCACCCGCTCGCGCCCGTCCGTTCCCGGGTCGAGATCGGTGAACGAGTTGGAGATTCCGGCAACCGACGCGCCGCCAGTGAGGAACACGCCGAAACGGCCGAGAGATCTCCGAACGCCGATGCGCGCCGTCCCGGCCCAATGCAGTTCCGTCGCCGCCGTTTCGTCCAGTCCGATGGGGTCCATCTGCCGGGAAGCCGTCGGGAGACCGCCGAACGCCCCGTCCGCCTCGAACCGGAACTGCACACGCCCCAGATGGAAGGATCGCCCCGCCAGGACACCTGCCGAGAGTCCGGTGTCGTCGTACCCGAACGTCTGGCCGGGGACGCCTTCCGACCCCGAAAAGCCATCGGTGTCGGTCATTCGAACGTCCAGTGCGCCCGGTCCCGCGAATGCGCCGACATAGTTCCCAGCCGGAGCGGAACCGGTTGAACCCTCCTGGGCTTGCGCGGTGCCCGCGACCGCCATCAGGTTTACGAGTGCCAGGGCAAACGCCCATGACTTCCTTGCCATGATTCCTCCAAGCTTAATGTACTTCATCTGCCCCTCCGATCAACAATCGGCCAACATCCGATTCCTCAACATAGATCGCCCAACGTTAGAATATGCAGGGATTAGAGGGTTTCTTTCTTCGGTATTTAGTCCCCTAGCTTAGCCATCAGGTATACCATGCAGCAGTCACCTCTGACACTGTAAATGCGACTACATGGCATCGAAGCAAGCCTTAGGTTAGTATGACCTTGAGCTATTCTGAATCTACTCCGGAACTACCACGCGTAAGGGTAAGGTATTATAGGCATTGTTCCCGTTGAGGTTTAACAACATCGATTCTTCGAAGTAACCCAGAATCATGTTCGATTCGGTGGTCTCTGGATACAAAACGACCCAGGTGTCTTCGTTTCGCTTCCAAAGTGTGTTTCCGTCTACATTTTCGCTGATGCCATATCGTTCGTTTAAAGTACTACGCAAGGCATTTTTCAGACTGTCAGACACGGACGAGCTAAACACGTATCCACCGCCCCACAGTTCATTCCCCATGAACCGGTATCTTACTGCTACCGTATCGAAGACTGTTTCCGTAAACTTCAATACGTCTGTTGTGGTACCAGTTTCGTCCATGCCGTCATCTCTGGTAAAAGTCAGGGTGCCCGGTTCTTTCGATTCGACCTCATCCTTGCTGTCGCCCCACCTGCTCCACCGAAAATCGTAACGGCCCGCCGTATCGGACCCCGAGTCACCCCGTCGATCTTCGTAAGAAACGATAGTTCCGTCAATCAGCATAGTGATAACAGTCTCATCCGGATCGGGCGTTAAGTTATCAAGTTCGAATTGCCAGGTTTCGGTTTCGAACGTCGTCTCTTCACGAGAGTACATTCTGTATATTGTGTCATCTTCTTCATCTATCAATGTCTCGTTAGAGGTATAGAGCGAAACCCTTATCGTGATGCTGGTTACTTCCTCATTGTACAATAGGTTCTTTATTCTGCCTTCCACGACGTATTGTCCAAGGTCGTTAAACCGTTGGTTGAGTGACAGCAAGGCCAGTTTGTTTTCTGCGGCTGCTGAAACGACTCTTTCTTGTGGGTCACCGGTTGTCTGGCTGATAGGGTTGCTTTTGGAACAAGACGCAACTGCCAACAATAACACGGATACGATAAAGGACAGATGTACAAATGAACGCATAATTGATTATTCCGTTACTTAAAGAAAGAAAAGACGAGGCAATGTTGTCTGAATTGTCACTATCTGTCTGTTTATGATCGTTACCCAGATCAGAGGACAAAGCTTCATCGAACATGGTACGAATCCGAGAGGACTAATCTGAAAGTATTAGTAGGAGATGGGTTTTGTGCTAAGGGTGAATGGAGTCCAAAGGATATATGGAACTTGGTAAAAGGACAAAAGGACATTTTAACGACAGATCGAAATGACTGTCCCAGTTTTGAAGATTACAGTAATGAAAACCGACACTTGGATATTGAGCGATTTCTACAAGCCAAGAAGGTAAAAACCGACAGGAACAGGTTTGTAATACTTGCTGTCATCGGTTTAGCTGCATTGGTCATTAGTTGGATTGGGTTGTATCGATAACCGGCCCACTTACCTAAAGGTCTGACTACCCCACGCATGTTGCCATCCCTCGATTGACGGTTTGCTACCTTCAGTCTGTTAGAACAAATCCTCTACTATTCAAATGCCGTGTTGAACATTCAACTTTCCTTGACGTACGATATGAGGACGAGTAGGTTATTGAACGTTCAACTTCTATCCACGAAACCATCGGAGGGTATCATGAAGGTCAATGTGAGTACCGAAGCGGAAATCCTGTCTCAAGCGACCGAGTTCCTCACCGCGCAAGCGGCGGCAGCCCTCGCCTCGAGAGGGCCGGAGGCAATACGAAAACGCGGGCGTGAGGGCAAACTCGGAATCGTTTACGCGATCAATTTGGACGGGAGATATACACTGCTCATTTGTCTTGGCGCAGTGAGAAAGATTTGGAAGATCGATGAAGTAAAACTCTCGGAAATGCGAAGCCGACCCTGTCTGATTCGTGGTCATGAAGGGGATATGGCGGTTCTCCACACGTCAAAAATCACACCCCCGCGCCATTATGCGGTCGTTATCGCGTACCACCCAGATCTGAACAATCCAGATCTGAACAAATTAGAACGGTAAGCAGGAAGGGAGCCGGTGGGACGGTAGCCCGTGAAGGATGGAGACGCTTCATCATGGGATCAGTGGAGCCACCTGGCACCATACTCGAAGCAGAGATCGAGACGAAACCGGAGAATCCGGTTCGATTCTATTTCCGGTCTGCATGGGCTCACGATCTGCAAGGCCGGGCTTCTTCCTTTCAGAAGCTAGTGGCTGGCGGTATGGATTTAGAAAAGGCGGCTACCATTTCGGGCGTTATGGCTGACAACGCTTGACTCGCTCCCGCTGATCTCTCATACTCTATTCAAAATCCCGCAACAATCGGGTTATCATACGAGAAAACGAACGGGGCATGGAATCTATACCGTGTCCCGTTTTCTGGTCAGATTTGTTTATTGTCATGGAGATTCCACATGGGGGATTTACCTAAGAGGTTAAAAACCTGTTTAGGCTGTCACTTTCTTGTTAAAACTAACACGAACTCACCAACCGGGACACACGCTATCGTGGGCCGATATAGAACGGGATGGTTCATGGGTTGACGAATCTGTTCCCTATGCAATGTTCGGAGATGGTGAAGGGTACAGACCTGAATGTTACAAAAGGCGTTGGACAATTCCAAATCACCCTGACCATGAAGAACTGCTTGATCGAGAGTTAAATAAGGATCGTGAACGTTGTTTCTACTTTTTTGAATATCGAAGTGAAATGGAGTTGGAGGCTGCGAGTGATGAACTACAAAAACAAACAGAATATAGAAAGTTAAAGAGAAACTTTGTCTTGAAGATTGTCGGGATTATTGTAACACTCGGAAGTGTGTTAACGAAACTGTTTGGAATGTGGTAAATACAAGCAATTCCACTTTCTGATATTCTTAAACCATCGACTAGGAGAATCCAAGACTCGGGGCATCTAAATGGGAGATCGTCATACGGGTAAAGCACCTGATAGAAGTTGTAGGGATTGCCATTTTCTATCGAAGTATTACGTAGATGGTGTGGAGTTAGTCAGTTTACTTGGACAGAAGAAGAAAGGGAGAATCTTCAAACTGACGAACCTGGAACAACTGAATGTCACAGGGGAATTTGGAGCGTAGGAATTGATCCCAGCTTTAAGGAAAAACTTGTAGAGACGTTAACAATGGATAGAAAGGAATCCTGTTTTTTCATTAAGCATCAGCAAGGGATGACATTTCAAGCTGCAAAGAAACTTCATAGAATACAAAACGATAATCGACAGTTGAGGAAGAGCTACAGGTACACTCAGATTGGGTTATGGATTGCAGCTACAGCCGCAGCAGTGGCTGCGACTGACGAGATTGTAAGTGGAGTTAAGTGGTTGTTGGACATGTGGAATTCTCCTACCCAGTGATCCTCCCAAGAAACCATCCCAAAGCCGCATGAGCGGCCTACGTCGTTCAAGGTGGGTCTGTAACATGTTTTGTGTAACTGGCAATAGCGTATATCTTGCTCACAAGGAGGAAGTGCTATGGCCAGAGACAAGAAGTCCCCAGGTAAGATCGACCGTCTTCTCGACGAGCTGATGGAAGACGGGGTGGACGCCGAGGACCTGTTCGGCGAAGACGGCCTGCTAAGGGCGCATGAAGAAGCGCATGGCCGAGCGGATCCTGGAAGCCGAGCTCACCGACCACCTCGGCTACGAGAAGCATGCCCCCGACGGCAGGAACCGCGGTAACAGCCGCAACGGCAAGACGACCAAGACGCTCAAGGACCAGACGGGCGATCTACCGGTCGACATACCCCGGGACCGCGAGGGCTCCTTCGATCCGAAGCTGATCCGCAAGTATCAGACCCGGTGGCCCGACTTCGACAACAAGATCATCTCCATGTACGCCCGGGGCATGAGCACGCGCGATATCCAGGGCCACGTCGAAGACCTCTACGGGGTGGCCATCTCACCCGAACTGGTCTCCCGGATCACCGACACCGTGACGGCCTGGCAGTCGCGGCCTCTGGATGAGATCTACCCGTTCCTGTTCCTGGATGCCCTGTTCGTCAAGATACTCAGGCAGCGGCAGCATCCGGAACAAGGCCGTCTACCTGGCCCTGGGCGTCAACCTTGCCGGCGACAAGGAACTCCTGGGCCTCTGGATCGAGCAGAACGAAGGCGCGAAGTTCTGGCTCAACGTGTTAACCGAACTGAAGAACCGCGGCGTCTGTGACATCTTCATCGCCTGCTGCGACGGCCTGTCCGGCTTCCCGCAGGCCATAGAGACGGTGTACCCCAGGACCCAGGTGCAGCTCTGCATCGTCCACATGGTGAGAAACAGCCTGACCTACGTCTCGTGGAAGGACCGCAAGCAGGTGGCCAGGGATCTGAGGACGATCTACCAGGCCGCTACGCTGGAGCAGGCCGAGACCGCGCTGGATCGCTTCGCCGAGCGCTGGGACAAGCCATATCCCACGATCAGTCGGCAGTGGCGCAAGAACTGGGACCACGTAAGCCCGTTCTTCGCCTTCCCCCAGGAGATCAGGAAGGTCATATACACCACCAACGCCATCGAATCCATGAACAGGGGACTGCGCAAGATCATCAAGACCAGGGGCGCCTTCCCCACCGACGATGCAGCCAGGAAACTGCTCTACCTGGCCCTGCTCAATCTGTCCCGCAGGTGGACACGCCCGCTTGCCGACTGGACGGCCGCCATCAACCAGTTCATCGTCACGTACGAGGGCAGAGTGCCCATAACATGATAAAGTCAGTTACACAAAATACGTGACAGACCCAGCCTGCCACATACACCGTGCTACTATCTCCACCAAAGGGGATTGAACCCGCGTTTCTTACGCTCGAATTGAACCCCCTTTAGTTGAGCTAACACTCGATCCATCTTGGGCATCAACAAACATGTAATGATCAGTTCGTCTCCAGACCGCAGTAAAAAACGAGCGTAGTTATACTGCTCCATTGATAATATCACGATCCAACTTCCTGGATCTACGCTGGCAGATCTGTAGACGATACAGTTCTCTATTTCCTCAACTTTGAATACCTCTTCCAGATCTTCCGTATACCGTATGATTTCGTTTTCGGTTACTGCATACTCCTCTCCGCGGTTCTTGTACCAATACTCCAAATGGAGATACATTGCCGGCAGAAAATCAACTAGAAAGCAAATGCCCAAGATTACAATTGCGTACTTTTCGAAATTGAGCCAGTAGTAAAGCACTGAAGTAATCAATATCAAAAGGAAAAGGGGTTTAAAAAGTAAATAGAAATGGTTGATAAAACTATATTTGTGCCTTTCCACTGTCTTCACCTCCTGTCCTTTCGGTATTCTATTATCTTCATGAACAAGCATTGAACTGGACGCAAGGGAAGTCTTGATTTTGTGATCCCATGTCCACAAGGTAAAAATGTCTTTGATCGTACATTGGAATTCAGTGTAGGCCTTGATATTCACGAACAGCAGTGAGGTTGTCTTCAACCCGGGAACAAACCCATCTTCGATTGGGAATTCTGCTTTCCAAGTTTGTAAGTGAACTTTCGCACAGGGCTCTGCCGTGTCAGTATTCGACAAAGCCCTGGAGGATTGCAAGCAAATCTACCTGGGTCGCATACACGGTCCTCAGAGAGAAATAGGCTACCAGATTTCCGCGAGAGAGACTACCTCCGTGGATACCCCGGATACCACTGCGTTAAAACTTTGCCTATCCCACTTTCAATGTCCCTGCCGAACCTTTCAAGTTTCGGTTTCACTTTAGGATACAGGTGATCATAGGCAGTCTCTCCACCCCAAAAAACCAATCCAACAGCTGTCCCCGCTACAGCTCCATATGGTCCGCCAAATGAAGTGCCAACCAAGAATCCGGTCGCGACGGATGCACCGAATCCAGTAGAAACATAGGTGAATCTGCCTACGCTGATTTTACCGGTTTGCATTGCATGGAAGTCATAGTACAAACCAAGAACAGAACCCGCGATTCCAATGTTACCTAGAACTCTAGTGGTAGCTCCCAGGTTTCTATACACGCCACGCAAACCAGATGAGCTTTCTATCAAGTTATTGATAGTCGAAAGATTCCCATATCTACGGATCCCGAATTCGACGGCACCTAAGCCGGCAGAAACATAACTACTCGTATTGGATATGAGTCCAGTTGTTCGATTGAGGTTGATAGACGGAAGGGTTGGCGATCCTTGTATTTCAACATCGAACCTGGCCCCCCATGCACGATCGAACCACCGGTGATTGTAATGGCGCTGCCCCCATACAATCACCGGTTCCATCTCGTATATGTCCACCTCACCGCCACCATTGACTTCGGACGATTCCAGGCCGTAGTGGTCGATGCGGTTGACCGGATTGCTCCCGGTATAGACATAGTAACTGAATTCGGGGTCTTTCAACCCCAGCGGGTCTGTTTGCAGGAACCGCAGCGACCCCGACCGGTAAGACCGATACTGCATGAAATCCAGCCCGGACTCGCTGTCCCGCTCATGCCCGGTGAACTTGAACGGCGTTGCATCCGTACCGCCGGTGGCCAGCACCTCGCCGTAGGGCCAGTAGTCGTAGGTGGCCGCGGAGGTGCCACTCGATGAGAGCAGGGTGCGCGTGCTGCCGAGATGATCCTTAAGGTAGTAGGAAACCACCCCGCCTGCAACCCTGGCCAGCCGGTCGCCGCCGGCATAGACGTAGTTGGCGGTGAGGTTGCCGGCGGTGTCATAGGTGGCGAGCACGCTGCCCCCCGCGCCCCGGACGTAGTACACGGTGCGGCCGCCCCCGGTCTTCTTCACGCGGAAGCCCTCGGCGTCGATGGTATAGCCGTAGGCGCCGTATCCGGTGACCAGACCGCGGTGGTCGTAGGTCAGGGCGGTCCCGGCCACCGAGGTGGCCGATCCGTTGGCGTCGTACAGGAAGGTGTCGGTACTTCCGGCGACGGTCAGGCTGTCCAGCCTGTTGGGCGTGGTATCGCGCGAGTAGGCGTAGGTCGTCGTATCGCTGCCGGTCACGACGCGGGTGATGTTGCCGTTGTCGTCGTAGGCGTATGACCTGGCGTGGGTGGCGTCCAGGCTGAAGGTCTTGAGGCGGTGCAGGCCGTCGTAGGTGTAGGTGGCGGCCTTGCGGGTTTCGGTCGTGGCGCGCCGGTAGTTCTGGCTGGTGACGTTGCCCACGGCGTCGTAGGCCTGGCTCAGGGTGAACCGGCCGGGATAGTCGATGCCGCTCACCCAGTCGCGCAGGTTGTAGCCATAGGCGCCGGTGGCCAGGGCGCCGCCCACCGCGTGAGAGGTCATGCGTCCGTCATGGTCGTAGGCGTAGGTCGCCAGGGCATTGCCCTCGGCGTCCGTCACGCCTGCCAGACGGCCTGCCGCGTCATAGGCGTAATGGATCTTGCTGCCGTCCGGGTATACCATGGCGGCCACCTTGCCGGCCAGGTCGTAGGTGTAGAAGACGTCCTTCGCGGGGAGCGTGCCGATGGTTACGCGCCGGTGGATGACGCGCCCCTCGTGGTCGTAGGCGATGCGCGCCGTCACCTCGGCTGCGGCGTCGGCGTCGGTGTTCTGCTCGATCCGCACGGGTCGGCCCACGGGCCATGTAGCCGGCATGCCCGGTCCGCGCGACGCGCCGGACCCGCCCGCTTCATCGAGATCATCGACATCATAGACGTACCGGCTCGTCCACGAAGCCGCATCGGTCTCGAAGGTGTAGGTCGTGTTCGCGTCCAGGGACGCAAAGACCCGCGTCACCTCGCCCGAGCGGATCACGCGGCTGAACCTGTCGTAGGTAAAATAGCTGACCTTGCCGCTAGCGGCCTGCTGCGCGTTCTGGGAGAAGCGCACGTTGTGGCGGCTATCGTACTTGTACTTGGTGGCGCCGGCGTCGGGCTGCGTCCTCGAGGTCATGTCGCCGTGGACGTCGTAGGCATAGGTCGTCGCGTCGCCCATGGGCGCGGTGGACCTGACCAGGCGTCCCAGGCCGTCGTAGGCGAAGCGGGTGACCGTCTCGTCGGTTCCCCCGGAGTCGGCGATGGCGACGGCAAGCTGTCCCCACCGGTCGAAGTGGCTGGTGACGCGTTTGCCCAGTTCGTCGGTGACGGTCTCGTAGCGGTTCTCCGCGCTCACGCGGGTGCGGTCGCCCTCGCCGTAGCGTACGCTGGACGAGGCGGTCTGTCCGGGCGCCGTGACGGTGGCCGTGCGCATCAGGGGATCGGCTAGATAGGTGGTCCGGGTGGTCCGGTTCGTCGTGGGCGCGGTCACGGATGCGGTCCGCGAGGAGGTCACCCCCACGGGCAGGGTGGCCGACACGGGCCTGCCCAGGCCGTTGTAGGCGGTGTGCGTCACCAGGTCGCGGCCGCCGGTTATGACGCGTTGCTGCGTAGGCCTGCTGCTCGCGTCGAAATAGGCCATGGCCTCCGTCGAAGCGCCCAGGTAGAGTCCGGCGACGTGGAAGCGGCCGCCGCTGCCGCGCAGGGTGAGTTCCGGGCGCCAGCCGGACGGGAAGCCGGTGCGGCTCGCCCGCGCGACCTGCGTCTTCCTGGCGTCAGCGAAGTTGTCATGGCGCATCACCGCCGCGAAGATGTCGCCGGCCGCGGTGATGTCGATCTCGCAGACGTACCACGCCCGGTTCGGCGCGACGAAATCGTCCAGGTCGCTCGCCTGGCGCACCCCGTCCTCGTAGATCCTGAAGCGGTCTGAGCCGCTGTCGTAGCGTATCTCGAAGGAAGCCTTGCTGCTCCGGGCCGAATCCCGGACCCCCAGGACGACGGGGGTGCCGCCGGTCTCCGTGGTGACGTACACGTCGGCGCGGATGGCAAGGGGCGCGCCGGAGGTGGGCAGGGCATAGGTCCCGTCCGTGCCGATCTTCATGGCCTGGCGTCCGTCGAGCAAGACGTCTTCGTCGACCGTGCCGGAGGTGACCGCGGGCACGCCGAGCGTGGTGTCTATGCCGGCCTTGAAATCGGCGCCGGGTTTCAGATGGGTTTCCGGGCCCAGGACGAGGCGCTCCCTGGCGCGAAGCCTCACGACGGAGCCGGGTTCGGCGGTCAGGCCGGCGTTGAAGCGGATGACGTCCGCCTCGTAGCGCATCTCCTCGCCGTCTCTTACCGTCACCGGCGCGTCGAATTCCAAAAGGGGAATGAGCTGGTTGCGCAGGGGATATCCTTTCGGATCGACGTAGGCCGCCGACGCGATCCGGTTGGGGTCCGTCTTCGCGTAGGCGTCCGCGTTCTCGTGGCGGGACCAGGAGGCCGACCGCCGTGCGGTGATCCGGCCCATGCCGTCCTCGGACAGGAAGGCCGAGCCGAGGGGATCCCTGTAATAGCGCCTCGTGACGCCGTTGGCGTCCTGCATGGCGGTGACGGCCAGGTTCGCCGGGTCGTAGGTGGTGAACGCGGTGGGCAGGGCCGCCGCGGGATACACGCGCACGTTGTCGACGAACAGGCGGCCGGCGCCGGCGCCGTTGCGGAAGAGGACGCGGTCGGGCGTGTTGCCGGACGTGAGATCGTAGTATCCGGTCTTCGGATAGCGAATGCCGTTGACCCGGGCGAACCAGCGGCGCGTGTTGGCGGAGGCGTCCCACTCCAGGCGGACGTGGTGCCAGCGGTTGACGCGCCAGGGGGTGTGAACCGTTCTCGGAGTCCGGCTGCCGTTGTCGTGGACGCCGAAGGTGCCGTCGGCTTTCAGATCGAATCCGATAACCGTCGTCGTGCCTGCCGAGAGGGTAATGGCGGAGTGTTCCGCGCTGCTGTCCGTCATCACGTCGCACTCGAATACGCCCGCCCCGAGCGCCGGGACGGTAAGCCGGAGCGCCTGGTCGTTCGTGCTGCCGAGCGCCCGCAGAACGCCGTCTGCAAGCGATATGCGGGCCGGACTCGCGGACGACCAGTCCGGCGAGGCCAGGAGCGCCGCGGCGCCCCGGTAGTCGTCGAAGACGTAGGCGCTGGCCTGCGACGCCCTCGCATTGGCGAAGGTGGCCACCGGCGCGAACCGGCCGTAGCCCCATACGGTGGTTGCCACGGTCCCGGCCGCGTCCCTTGTTTCGATGGGCCGCCCGTCCTCCGTGAAACTCAGGACTTCCCGCTCCAGGCGCCGTGCGGACGGGGTGCCGCCGTAGGTTTTCTGCGTCTTGAAATTCGTTGCGTAGTCATACTCGGCGTGATCCAGGATGCTGCCGCCGCCGTCTTTGACCGTGACGGACGCCGGCTTGTCCCAGATACGCCGGGAATCGGTCATGATCTCGTACTCCGGGTCGGAAGCGGGAGAGGGCAGGGGGACGGCCTCGATATCCCCGGCGTAACCCTGAACGTGCCATCTGTCCGCCCCGCCGGTCGGTTTCGGGGCGAGTGCGCTGATCGTCACTTCGATCAGGGCCCTCGGCGTCACGTTTGCGGCGTGTTGCGGGACGGCGATCTCCTCGTCGAAGGCGAACTCGTCATTTTCGGTATGACCCGAGAAGCCGCCGACATGTGTGGATCTGTTGTTCAATCCGGGCCAGATGAGATTGACCGCTACCGAACCCGAGGGGCCGCCCGGACCCGTGGCCGGACCCGACACGTCGCGAAGACCCGTCTTGCCCCGTACCCGGAGGTAGGGGTCGGTGACGTCGAACGCCGTGGAGCGGAAGCGGACGCTGAGCGTACTCTCCTTGACGACGTTCGGCGTTCCGGTGGCCTCCGCCCAGAGTTCCTGGAGGTCCGCGAGGCGCCCGGACCACCCGTAGACGCCCGTGGAGTCGGAGGCCACTGCGCTGTCCCAGGTGTATTCCGCCGTGACGTTTTCGATTCCGGTGATCTCGGCGTAGGTCCTGATGTCCGTCGGAGCCGCGCTCCGGTTGGCGGAGCTGTGAAGCGTCACGCGCATGTATGCCGAGCGCACGCGGTCCGGCACGACGAGGGTCGTATCCACGGTCATCCGGACCGTCGCCGCGGGCGCGGCGAAGACCTCGTCGGCTATGATGGAGACAGGCGATGAGGGCGCGTCCCACACGATCTCCACCCGTGCCGTGGCGGACAGATCCGTTGCGGCGCCCGACACTTCGTCGAGCCCGACCGTACCCGCGACGGCGAGTCTCGGACCGGTGATCCGGAACCTGTCCGTCTCGTACACCGCGGTGACGAGGTTCTCCTTGTTGTTGTTCTGCCCGTTCGCCCGGGTCCACACCCGGGCTCTGCCGGTCGGGGACCGGTGGTGGTCGGAATCACCCTGGACGTCTCCCAGGGACGGCGCATCCTCCGACCAGGCGTACGGCTGGTTCCGGTCTTCCGCGCCGCCCAGGGGAAGCGGATAGAAGGTCTCGGTGGCGCGGTAGCTCGGGATCTCCTCCCGTTCCACCAGACCGTTGACCCGGTTGTAGCGGTATCTCGTGGTGGCGGTTGCGCCGTCCGTAGTCTCGGACATCGCGTTCCGCCGCACCCAGAAACTCTGCTTCCTGGCGCCGCCGTGATGGATCATGTCGTTGAAGGGGCCCGCGGTATCCACCGCCCAGGTGTTCTCCAGCTTGCCTACCTCTCCGCCGGTTGCCGCGTAACGGGTTTCCTCCTCGAGCAGTCCCCGCCACATGCGGCGCTGCGCCCTGCCCAGGTCCGTCGAGGCGGACGCCAGGCCGAGCAGTTCCACGTCCGCCTTGCTCACGAAATCGCGCCGGATTTTGCCGTAGGACGTGCTGTCCCTGTCCGCGATGTGCTCCTCCACCCAGGGATACGTTACGGCTTCGACCGGGCCGCTGCCGAAACGCCAGAGATCGGCCGCGGCCGGGTACACGTACCGCGTGGAAGCCACCGAGGTGGCCGCGTCGCCGTCGTCGTCCACCTCGCGCCGCGAGACGCGGTATGCGTAATCGGCGTACTTCTTCGCGAGATAGGACGAATCGGGCCGCGCGTGAGCCGACGTTGTGGCCCGCTCGTAGGCAATGGCCATGGTCCGCCCTGTGGGGTACTTGACGCTGGTCAGACGGTACTTGGCTGACGGATTGTAGCCGAAGGCATAGGAAGGCAGGGGCGCCCTGCCCTTTCCTTTTATCGTCACCGAGGCCAGCAGCGTCAGTTTCAGTTGCTGATGTTCGGCCAGTGAGCCGGCATTCACGTAGGGCTCGGGCCTGACGCGGGTGCTGTCGAAGGCGAAGTCGATGGTCACAATGGCATTTCCGGCGCCGTCATCGACCGTGATGGTGCGCAGCCGCCTCGTGGTTTCGATGCCGTCCAGCGACCGGAACAGGAAAGGATGGTAGAGTTCCTGGGGAGATTGATAGAGATTCCCCGTGGGCATGGCGGTGAGCATCTCCTGCGCCGTGGGGATCCGGACCTGCCCGATGGTCGAGTCCGTTGAGACCGAACCGGTGGCGAAGTCGTAGTACTTGTTCCCGTTCAGGAACGAACTCCCGGCGAGCGGCAGGTCCCCCGACCGCTCCGGCGCGGTGAAGGTCACCCGCCGCACCGGGTCTCCGGTGGCGTTGTGAAACAGGATCTCCGCCAGGTGCGACGTATGGGTGGTCTTTACCACCGTGTATTCGGTCGTGACCGGTTCCATGCGCGGGTCCAGGTCGCGTGCGTTTATGCTGTTTTGGAAGCTGTTGAAGACCTGGCTTCTCTCCTGGTTGGTGCGCACGGTGGTCACCGGCCTGTCCGCCTGGTATCGGAAGTAGACGGCATTGCCCTGCGGATCCCTGATGGAAGCCAGGTTCCACTGGTACACGAAGCGCCGGTTCAGCCAGCCGGAGACGACGACGGCCGTTCCCCGGGCGTCCGTTTCGGAGCCGAACGCCATGGCTTCTGTCGTAAGGTTGGTCCCGTATCTGCCGGCGGGACCGAAGGTGTACACGTTGCCCGACAGGTCCGTCGCGGTCCAGGTCGAGGTAAGCGAATCCTGGTCGTTCCACCGGATGTCCCAGAACTGCCGGCGCTCCATGAAGAACCGGTTGGTCAAAGACGCGTTGGCGCCGCCCGATTCCTTCTGCCGGATGAGCGGGTGGTAGCCGCCGGGCAGCACCAGGGCCAGGTCGTACTCGTGGGGGTTGTTGGTTATCCACTCGCCCTGGCCCGGCTCCGTCGTATTGTAGCCGCCGATGACCTTGACCGCTCCCACCGTGAGATTCCAGCCCAGACCCGCCCAGGAAGGCTGGTTGAGCGTGTAGGTGGCCCGGCCGTCCGCGGCGTTGCCCCGCAACAGCCGGTCCGGTCCCGCTATGCCGCTGCCGTACTCGAGGGCAAGCGGCCAGGACAGGTCTCCGGAACCGGCCACCGTGGTCAGCAGCAGCGAGAAGGACCAGTCGCCGGTGAAATAGTCCACCCGGTCCGCCTCCAGGGTGCTTTGAAGATGCTCGAAATCATAGGCCCCGTGGGTCAGCTGCCCGGTCGCCGCCTGTCCGAAGGCGGAGAGGGCGCCGATCGTCAGAGCCAGGGCGGTAAGCAGCCGTATGGCAAACGTGCCGGTCATGCCGAAATCCTTTCTCGTTGGCGATGTGCTCTGGATTGCTGCCGCCGCGGCGTGGTCCCGCCCCGGGGACGACGCGCCGGCGCGGGGCGCCGCCCCCTCCCTCAGGCTATTGCCGTGGACGGGCATGTGTAATGGTGATACGTCGTGCGATGTAGGGCTTTTTACGGACATGCGAGGTCCCCTGCCTTTCTGGTCGATCAGAAGTAGCACGGGGACGCTAAGGTCCGCGGGGTGCGGGTCCGCTAAGGGACGCGAGGGTATTCTGATGCGGTTCTGTGATGCGCCTATGCGTAACGCACGGGCGTTATGGCGTAACGATTCCTCTTGGTTGGTATCGTCTGTGGCAAACGATCATATGCTCTGCCTGCTCTTCACGGCCCCGAAGGACCGGTTCCTGGAACGGTCCCCCGGGACGCCGTGACGCGCGCCGCTCACGCGGCGGCGGTTACCGATCCGTCTCCAGCCGCGAAAGCCGCTTCTCCAGCGATTCGATGTACCGCTGCTGCAGGGCAAGCTGCCGCTCCTGCTCGTCGATGAGCCGTCGCTGAGACGCCAGTGTCCTGTGCTGGTCGATGGTGTAGAGCATCAGCTCCTCCACCTTCTCCAGCAGCCGGGTCTGCATCCGGCCGACGCTGACGCCTTCGGCTTCCATCTCGGCGCCGGAGGCGATGCCGGGAAGATGGCCGTAGGTTCTGATATGCGCCTTGAGTTCGTCCAGGGACATGAGTTCGTAGTCCTCGTCGAACACGTAGTCGGCCGGGGTGATATCCTCCAGGTGGATATCCTCGGCCTTGATGCGTCCGTCCACGACGAGCCGCTCGTCCGGGTCGGCCAAACCGATGCCCACGTTGCCGTCGAGACGGTAGACATTGCCGGTGCCCGAAACCGACCAGGGACTGCCAGCAGTTACAGTGGCCGTAAAGGTGCTCATCGCGGCTCCCAGCGTCACCGTGATCTGCGCCTGGCCTTCCGCTATGGCAGTAATCGTAAGTTCGTTGTCGCTCACGCTCACCGTCACCAGATTCGAGTCCGACGACGTGGCGCTGAACTCGAGCATACCAATCGTCCCGGTGACGTAGGTGGACAGGTCCAGTTCAAGCTCGCAGCAAATTGCAACGACCTGCGCCGGTATGGTCCCCAGCGTTGGCGTCGACTGGTCGGGGGCCAGATCGTCGAAAGCGCCGGATAGCGGGGTTGTGGCATGCGCCTTTGGTGCGATGAGCGCCGCCAGCATCATGGCGATCGAGAGAATCCTGAACATGTAGTGCTCCTTTCTGTGATCAGTGGAAATTGCGTTTCTTCTTGTCTTGCGGGGTGTGGATCCCGTCCTGAAAGTCATTGTTCCAGCCTCCTGAGCCGTTGTTCCAGTTCACTGGCCTGCTTCTTTCGCATTTCCAGCTTCTGCCGCTGCGAGGCAATGCGGCCGTCCTGCGCGCGGAGCTGTTCCTGCTGCGCGATGATATAGAGCGACAGCTCTTCGATCTTCTCCAGCAAGGTGGTCTGCATCCGGCTGACGCCGAGGCCGCTTGTCTTCATCTCCGCTCCGGAGGCCACGCCCGGCAGGTGGCCGTGGTCGTGGATGTATCCCTCCACTTCCTCCAGGGGCATGAGGTCGTAACCCTCCTCGAACACGTAGTCGGCGGGGATCATCGTCAGGCGGTATTCCTCCGCCTTGACCTTTCCGTCCACGACCAGCTTCTGGTCCGGAACCTCCACGCCGATGCCCACATTGCCAGTAGGCCGGTAGACGTTCTCGCCGGAGACCAACCAGGGATAGAGAGGGGGATCCTCCACCGTTATCATGAAGGACTGGGTGGCCGGAGTGCAGGAATTCGATTCGGTCGTATCTGAAACCGTCACCGTTACGGTTGCGATCCGCCCGGCCGCAACCGGATCGATCTTCAGGCTGGTTCCCTCGATGGCCGCCGTGGCGATATCCGGGCTCGGTGACGTGACCGTGATCTCGATACCGTCCTGATCGATGTGTTCGAAGTGTTGCGTCAGATCAATCCGCGTGGTGTCCGCGCCCACGAACAGGGTCTGATCCGGTATGGGGGCGTTTATGATCCCGGCCGGACAGGGCGGCGGAGGCGGTGGTGGATCATCCTCATCCTCTCGCGTCTCTACCGTTACCTTGAAGGATTGGGCGACGGAAGCGCTGTCGTCGTCGGTAGCCGCGACATCGACCGTCGACATTCCGACGGCACGAGGAGTGATCCTCAGCGATTCGTCGCTGACGGCCACCGTCACGGCGTTGGTGTCAGAGGATGCCGCCGCGTAGGTCAGCGTGTCCCCGTCCGCGTCCGAGAAGTGGGCAGTCAGGTCCACGGTTGCGGTGCTGTCCCCGACGGTCATCGTCCGCGCAGGAATAGCCGCAGACACCTGAGGCGGCGAGTTGTCCACCGTCACCCCGAATTCCTGCTGAACGGACAGCTTGCCGTCGCTCGCCGTCACCGTGACGGTCGATGACATGTGCTTTTTCACCGGCGAGATGGTCAGCGTGTCGTCGCTGACGGCTACCGTCGCGGCGCCGGTGTTCGACGATTCTGCCGTATACCTCAGCGTGTCCTCGTCGGGATCGAAGAAGAACACCGACAGGTCCAGCTTCACCGGTCCTTCGGCGACCGTAAGAGTCTGGGCCGGAATGGTCTTCAAGGTATCAGGCGCCAGGTTCGTGACCACGAAGACCACGAAGTCCTGCTGGACGGAGAGTCCGGCCGGATCCGTCGCGCGGAGCAGGTTCTTCGCCGTCGTTCCCAGGGCGAGGGGCTCAATCGACAGGGTGCTGTCCGCGATAGTCACCGTCGCTTTACCCACGCCCTGGGCCTCGAGTCCGTAGGTGAGCGGGTCGCCGTCCGGGTCTCGGAAGTACGGCGCCACGTTCAGCTTCACGATCCCTCCGCCGATCGTAACGAACTGGTCTGGCAGAGTTTCACGTATCTCGGGTGCGTTGTTCGTCGCTGGCGGCGGCGCGCCGGCTACGACCGTGACGGTGAAGTCCTGCACCGCGGTCAGGCCTCCCGGGTCGGTGGCCGTGACGAC
Source organism: Gemmatimonadota bacterium (assembly GCA_026706345.1). Taxonomy (NCBI): domain Bacteria; kingdom Pseudomonadati; phylum Gemmatimonadota; species Gemmatimonadota bacterium. Next base: position 23,097 of record JAPOYX010000272.1, read on the forward strand.
GATCTTGCTCGTAAATCCCGCCCCGACAGGCCTGAGCGTGATCTCGCTCCCCACCCTGCTTGCGTCAACGACCGTAGAGTCCTGGGATGCGACCGAGAGAGAGAAAGCAAGTATATCGTCATCCGGGTCGCTGAAATAGGGCGTCACGTCTATCGTGATCGAGGGGCCTTCCACGTACAGGGTTTCGACCGTTATGTTTCCCTCGGCAACCGGATGCCGGTTTGGAGGTACGGGCGGCGCGCCGGCTACGACCGTGACGGTGAAATCCTGGTCGGCGGTCAGGCCTCCGGGATCCCGGGCCGTCACGACGATCTTGCCCGTACTCCCAAGACCCTTGGGGGTGATCTTGACGGTGCTGCCGGATATGCTTACGATCACTTTCTCAGGGTCCTGAGACAAAACCGTATAGGAAAGAACGTCGGTTGAATCGGGATCGGAGAAGTAGGGCGTCACGTCTATCGTGACCGGCGGACCAAGCAGATACAGGCTGTCGACGGGTACGGTTCCCTGGGCAACGGGAACGCGGTTCGTCGGTGTCGGCGGCGCGCCGGCTACGACCGTGACGGTGAAATCCTGCACCGCGGTCAGTCCTCCGGGGTCCCGGGCCGTCACGAAGATCTTGCCCGTAGATCCCAGGGAAACGGGCCTGAGTACGACCTTTCCGTTCACGACGCCGGCCGCGACGATGCTCGAGTCCTGATAGGCAAGCGCGTAGGATAGCCGGTCTCCATCGGGGTCGGTGAAGTAGAGGGTCGCGTTGATCTCCCGGGAACCGCCCAGCATGTACAGCGTCTGGTCTCCGATGGACGGCTCCACCGCTCGTGGATTCTGATTCGCCACCGTGGCGGTGAAGGTCTGTTCGACGTACAGGTTTCCGCGGTCGGTCGCACGCACGGTCACGGTCGTCCTTCCACGCGCCAACGGCCGGATCCGCAGGGTAGTACCTCCCGCTGCCACCGTTGCTATTCGCTCGTCAGATGAAGTCGCCGTAAAGGCGAGCGTCTCTCCGTCGGGATCCGAGAACTTGTCGGCCAGATCGACTCTTCGAAAGGCATCGGCCAGGTAGAGGGTCTGGTCCGCGATGCCCGTTTCCGTCACAGGAGGCCGGTTCTCTACCTGGATGGTCATGTACTGGAGAACGGACAGTCCGCCGGGGTCGGTCGCGGTGACCCACACCAGGCCGGTTCCGGAAGCGACCCGGGTGACCGTTACCGTGCTTCCCGCGGCACTCGCCGTCGCGACATCGGTGTTCAAGGAGGTCGCCTCATAGGTGAGCGCTTCGCCGTCGGGGTCCGAGAAATAGGATGCCACGTCGATCGACCGGGACTGATCACTTTTCGCCAGTACCATCATCGGTATAGTCCCGCTCGTTACAGGCGAACGGCTCACCGTTATCGTCGGGGTCTGCGAGGCGGTCAATCCGCCCGGGTCCGTCGCGATGACCGTTACGGTCGAAGTGCCGTTCGCGCCCGGGGTGATCGTCATCTGGCTGCCCGACGCGCTCACCGTTGCGACCGAGGTGTCCGATGATGTGGCCGAATAATCGAGGACATCGCCGTCGGGATCCGAGAACTTGCTCGAGAGAATCACCGATCTGGACGAACCGTCCCTTTCCAGGGACTGATCCGGAATGGGCCATGAAACGGTCGGTGGTTGATTTGCGTTTCCGGTGTCGGTATCGGTGACGGTGACGGTGAAAGTCAGGGATGCCGAGAGATCACCGGGATCGGTCGCGGTGACGGTGATAGTCGTCGTGCCGCCTGTCTGCAGCGTGACGGTGAGCGTCCCGCTCGACTCGGTGACCGTCGCCGCGGACGTGTCGGAAGACGACGCCGAGAAGGTTAGGGTGTCGCCGTCCGGATCCGAGAATTTGCCGGACACCGTGACGTCGAAAGCGCTGGCGCCCACGTTCACCGTATGGTTCGACAGGGAACCGCTGGTTGTGGGCCCGCGGTTGACCTTGACCGTGAAGAACAAGGATGCAGTAAGTCCACCGGGGTCTCTGGCGGTAACCGTGATGGTGGCCGTTCCCCCGGTCTCCGGCGTGACGGTCACGTTACTGCCCGATGCGCTCGCCGTCGCAGCGGACGTATCGGAAGACGACGCGGAGAAGGTGAGGGTGTCGCCGTCGGGGTCCGAGAACTTGCCGGATACCGAGACGTCGAAGGCGCTGGCGCCCACGTTCACCGTATGGTTCGACAGGGAACCGCTGGTTGTGGGCCCGCGGTTGACCTTGACCGTGAAGAACAAGGATGCAGTAAGTCCACCGGGGTCTCTGGCGGTAACCGTGATGGTGGCCGTTCCCCCGGTCTCCGGCGTGACGGTCACGTTACTGCCCGATGCGCTCGCCGTCGCAGCGGACGTATCGGAAGACGACGCGGAGAAGGTGAGGGTGTCGCCGTCCGGATCCGAGAACTTGCCCGACACAGAGACCGTGAAGGCGCTGGCGCCCACGTTCACCTCCCAGTTCGACAGGGTATCGCTGGCCACGGGCGCCCGGTTCACCGGTGGAGGCGGTGGCGGCGGTGGAGGCGGTGGCGGTGGAGGAGTCTCCACGGTGGCGGTGAAGTCATGCGTGGCGGTCAGTCCGCCCGGATCCCTGGCCGTGACTATGATCTTGCTGGTCATGCCGGCGGTCTTGGGTTTGACCGTGACGGTGCCACCCGAAATGCTCACCGTGGCGACCGACGGACTCGGATTGTTCACCGAATAGGTGAGCGTGTCGCCGTCCGGATCCGAGAACTTGCCCGAAACGCTCCGGGTGGATGAGGAGCCGCCCACCCGGAGCGTCACATCGGAGATGGACCCCACGGCCACAGGCGCCCGGTTCACTGGCGGCGGTGGTGGGGGCGGCGGCGGGGCCGCCTCCACGGTGGCGGTGAAGTCATGGGTGGCGGTGAGACCGCCCGGGTCGGTGGCCGTCACGATGATCTTGCCCGTCGTGCCGGCGGCGACGGGCGCGACCGTGACCGTGCTCCCCGATATGCTCACTGTCGCGATCGTCGGAGAAGGTGAATTGACTGAATAGGTGAGCGTGTCGCCGTCCGGATCCGAGAACTTGCCCGAAACGCTCCGGGTGGATGAGGAGCCGCCCACCTGCAGCGTCATATCGGAGATGGATCCCACCGCTGTAGGCGCCCTGTTCACTGGTGGCGGAGGCGGTGGAGGCGGCGGGGTAGCCTGCACGGTGACGGTGAAGTCCTGCGTGGCGGTGAGACCGCCCGGATCCCTGGCCGTCACGATGATCTTGCCCGTCGAACCCGTGGCTACCGGGGCGATCGTTACCGTGCTTCCCGATATACTCACTGTCGCGATTGTAGGAGAAGGTGAATTGACCGAATAGGTGAGCGTGTCGTCATCCGGATCGGAGAAGTACGACGAGGCGTTGACCGTCGCCGAGGAGCCGCCGACGTAAAGCGTCCCGACGTCGATGTAGCTGACCGTCTGCGGCGCCCGGTTTTGCGGAGGCGCCGGGTAAGGCGGAGCCCCCGGCACTCCGCCGCGCGCGGCCTGGTCCGGCCACGCCGCGAGCAGCATGAAACACAGTAAAACGCGAAGCATGATGTTTCCTTTCATGGTATGCGCCTGTTGGCAGATGAGTTTGTACCGGCCGGGCCCTCGCCCGGTCCGGGTTGTCAATAGCTCCATATCGCCGGCCTGGGAATGCCCGGCGCCTTGTCGAGATCGTCGATGTGCACGTAACGGCTCCTGTAGTCTCCCCGCTGCCTGATGCCGATGCCGGTGAACCCGAGCATCAGCGCCATTCGAACGAGCTTGTGAGCTTTGTCACCCGAAATGGCGATGTCCACGGCCCGGCCGGCCATATGGGCCGAACGGGGCGTGCCTCCCACCTTGGTGTTGTGCTCGGGCGATCTGTACGCCGACGTGACGATCAAAGGGAAACCGAGTTCCTCGCGCAGCAGCACGAGCCTGAGCATGAAACGCTCGTCCATCTCGTGCCTGCCGGTGTCCGGCGAGGAAAGGACCTGGTTCGGGAAGTACGGCCACGACTTCATATGCAAACCTCCTCGTCTTCCCTCCCCGGCGCGGAGGGCCCTAAGCCTCCGGGGAAGGAAGACCTTTTGTGTACTGCGGTGAACGATACGAACGCTTCCGCCCTGCGAACCCCACGACCCGGGGTCTCGCGCTCGCTCCGCCGGCGGAGTTCGAGCGCGGGAGTGTCCCACGCGGGATCGCCAGCGTCCGCGTTCATGGCGATAAACGGAAGGACGCGTTCCCGCCGGGCCGCTACCCGGATGGATCGCTCCTCCCCCTCCAACTGCGTGACGGCGGCGTAATGCCAGCCGGATGCGACTCTCGGACCGTTGCCGAGCGATCTCTCATCTGCGCGTTGCCGCTTCATTCCTGCTCCTTGTGCCTATCGAGCACGACCTCGTAGATCAGATCGATCTTGGCGGTCAGGTTTTCGATGTCCCGTTCGATCTTCGTCAGGCGTACCTCGCGCATGGTCATGCGGTCGACGAAGGGAGCGATGAACTTGAAGATGAAAATCCATAGCGCGACCAGGACGCCGATGACGACGATCCAGACCGAGACGTTCTCGGGCATTTCGAATTGCTCCTGATCCTGACTTGCGGCAGGCAGAGAAGTGAACAGGACGCCGCAACGGGCGAGCGGCCCGGCGCATATTCCGTCCGGGCGCGCCTTTTGCCGTGCGGTCGAGAAATCGGATTTGTCGGGTAAGGGCATGAAAAATCCCCGTGCCGTGGTTCGATCAGAAGTAGCACGGGGACGCTGAAGGTCCGCGGGGTGCGGGTCCGCTAAGGGACGCGAGGGTATTCTGATTCAGTTTTTAATCACGCCCGTGCGCGTTGCACGGGCAGGATGACAGTACTATACTTATGTTTAGCATGTCTGTCAAGAGGGTTCTTCAAAAAAAACACATTTGGTTCTATTTTCCCGCATGCATGGCTCAAGTTCCTTTCAATGCGTCCTGGTTCGTCGCCTTGCACCTCCGGCACCTGATGCTCCAGGGACGCGAGAAGTATCTGCCCAGCACGCGGCCGCATTTCCAGCACCTCGGCTGGTAATCCGTAACCAGGGCAGGACCCGCGGGGCCGCCGTCCGGGACCTCGTCCCCACTTCTTCCGGTATGCGGTTCATCTGGTCTTGCGTCCCCCCTCGCGGCGACTCGTCCATCGGAGAGGGAATCAGCGCGCACATCCGGTTCGCCCTGCGTCATGACCGTACCCTCCTGAGTCTTGCGGGTTCCGCATATCGGACAGTACCAGCAGGAAACCTCGCCGTTCGCGAGGAGCATGAACCGGCCACAGCATTGGGGTGTATTGTTGTCTGTCATAAGACAAGACCTTTCTCCGTCCTCCCGGACGGCATAAATCGTTCGAGGACGCGACAGGTCCCGCACGGAAGGTAGAAATGAAATATATACAAAACAAATGTTTAGTTATTATTGCCGTCTGTCAAGAGATTTTACATGTTTTGAACTATTCATAAATTGGAAGACCCTCGATTTTTCCTGCTTCGCTTGAAAGCGGGGGCCGGAAGTTACCGTAACCGGTCAGGTCGTGCGGTTATCAAGGGCGTTCCGGCGACAGGTTTCGGCACACGGGAAGGATAATACCCGGGACGGCGTCCGCTGCTTCGCGCGCGAATGCGATTGGAGCGTGGATCTGAGTCAGGCGTACCAGGAGGCATGTCGAAGCATGCCGGCGGGAACAGGAACGGTCACCTGCTATGCCCGAGGGCGAAGGCGCATGCACTAAAAGGCAATAAGAAACGCCCCTACACGCCTTCA
>JAPOYX010000273.1 GCA_026706345.1 Gemmatimonadota bacterium
GCAGACCGACGCCTGGGGCATCAAGGTGGCGAATGTCGAAATCAAGCACGTCGACCTGGATGAGAGCATGATCCGGGCCATCGCCAGGCAGGCGGAGGCGGAACGCGAACGCCGGGCCAAGATCATCCACGCCGAGGGCGAACTCCAGGCCTCAGAGAAACTGCTGGAAGCCGCCACGATACTGGGCCGGAACAACAACAGCATGCAGCTACGCTACCTGCAGACCCTGACCGAGATCGCCGGCGAGAAAAGCTCCACTATCGCCTTTCCCATACCCGTAGATTTCCTGAAGACGTTTCAGTTGATGGGTAAGGGGGATAGCGACTGAGGCTTTAGGTCGTCAGTTCAGCTACCGGGGTCAGAGTAAGAATTTCGCCAGAAATTTTACTCTGACCCCAACTATCCAGTCATCCGCCCCGCCACATGGGACGCCCACGCCGCAATACTCAGCGAGGGCGGCACACCCACCGGCTGCGGAAACACCGACGCATCCGCGATATACAGACCGGGGCACCCGTGCACCTGCCCCGCCCCGTCCACCACACCCGCCGTCGCATCATCGCTGATACGGCAACCGCCCATGGGATGGGCGGTCATTACGCTTCCTGCATCAAACCTGAGCGGACGGCCGGACAATTCACCGAGCGCCTCGAAGGCGCGCATGGTCGCCGCGTAGCTGGGTGAGCCGTCCATCGAAAACGAAAATTTCATCCGGCCCTTGTCCATGCGGACGAGCCCGTCGGCCGCATCCTGCGACATGGCCACCACGTCAAACGCCCGCCCGGCCTTTGCCCTGGCCTTTGCATACAGGAAACCGGGAACCGGCGGCGTGTCACCGGCGGCGAGGATGACGTAGGCGCTGTCTTCATGCCCCTTTATCCTGACGCGGCCGTGCACCGGCGGCCCCAGCACGGAATCCCGGGAACCATCCTCCGGAACCGGCCAGGAACCGATCAGGTCGCCGTTGGCGCCAAACCCCTTGCCCAGCTCCGGCAGTGCGTCGAGACCGCCCTTGCGGCATGAATGCAGCAGCACGTGGTTGGTATTCATGGTGCCCGCCGCCAGCACTACTTCGGGCGCGCTAAAGAAGAGATCCCGCCTTTTATCCAGGTCATGCACTTTTACGCGGTAGCCCCCGTTCCCTTGCCGGAAAATGGCCCGGACTTCGTGCATCGGCCTGACGGCCAGGCCCTTTTGCATTGCCGGCAACAGGTAAAGCGCATCCACGGTGGACTTGGACCCGTCCGGACTGCCGAACATGCCGTGCTCCTTATGGAAATCCATGGGCATGCGCACAATCCCGTGTTCATCGGTTTGTGGTTGCGGGGCGCTGTCCTGCTCCGGGTACAGGACAGCCATTGGCGGCTGCTCACCGGGTCCCAGGGGAGTGAAATAATCCTCCCCTGCCCAGGCGTGGTCGGTGTGGTTGGGCACCCGCGCAGGGTCAGGCGGTTGGACGCCCTTCAACTCCTGCAATGTCCGGTCGTAATGGCCGGCCAGAACATCATCACTCAGCCCGGCGGCGCGCCCGTTCCAGAAACCCTCCGGGGGCTGTTCCAGCATGGCGGCCCAGATATGGCTGCCCCCGCCCATCCCTGAGGTACACACGGCCTTGACACCCTGGCCGATCCACAGGTCCAGGAAACCGGACCTGTTCAGCCTGATCCCGCGCTTCGGTCCGAACGGCGGATGCAGCGAACGTATCACACTCGTTATGCCGCCGTTGCGCGGCAACGGCCTGGTGTTCGTGATGCCGGCTTCCCGCACCGGAACTGTATCCCGCCACGGGCCGCGCTCCAGCAACAGTACCGACCTCCCGGCATCAACCAGACGCGACGCCGCTACGGAACCGCCGAACCCGCTGCCGATCACGATGACGTCGGCATCGTGTTGAAATTCATTGTCAAGCCTTGTCATTGCTTTGCCTCGGGCAGGAGTTTAAGAAAACGATGGGCCGTCAGGGATTCGAACCCTGGACCTTGGGATTAAGAGTCCCCTGCTCTACCAACTAAGCTAACGGCCCGCGGGCGAGTATATCACGGCACAATAGTCCCCGGAACTGACCGGGAATTGGAGATTTGGGGTGAGTGATGGGGATCGAACCCACGACCACCGGAACCACAATCCGGCGCTCTACCTGACTGAGCTACACTCACCGTGACTGCAATTGGCGCGCCCGAGAGGACTCGAACCTCTAACCCTCGGCTTAGAAGGCCGATGCTCTATCCGGTTGAGCTACGGGCGCAAGTCCTGGGCTTACCGGGGGCGGATTGGAAATCCGTCCCTGCTTCATCCCGCAAATTGGTCGGGGCAGAGGGATTTGAACCCCCGACCCTCTGCTCCCAAAGCAGATGCGCTACCAGACTGCGCCATGCCCCGA
>JAPOYX010000274.1:0-3995 GCA_026706345.1 Gemmatimonadota bacterium
CCAGATTCCTACGGTCGCAAAGTTAATCAGCATGAAGCTGGGTTAATTCAAAAAGAATTGGATAAATACCTAAAGGAGCCAGACGATGCCTAAGCGTAAACCCCACCACGATAAAAAAGATGTGTTGGACGGCAGTCCACCACCATCCTGTTCACGTGGACGGCCCGTTGAATACCCACTGCCACCACCTATCCCTGCTACACCAGAGAAGCTTGCGCGGGCCGTAGCGAATACGCCGCCGCCGAAGGAGTGGGAGTATATGAAACAGAAAAGGACGAAGAAATGAATCAACCTGAAGTAAGACCAGGAGAGTGCATATGGGTTGGTAATCGAAAGGTTTGTGTTCTTAGGATACTGGATAATGGAGACATTTATGTAGGTACTTCCAATATCCAGGCACAAGAGGCCAGAAACCTTACAAACCAATCGGTGAGACAGTGATATGGGAAGGGGATAGATGGAGTTTCAAGGTCAAAGGTGTTAGCGGTGGATACATAGATGAGATGAGCCAAGAAGCCAGCATAATGAGAGATTGTCTTTAATCATTTTACAATTCACTGCGAGTTCCGGTGTGTTTACCTTTCGATGTAATTACCACAAGAATCCACAGTTAGATTCAACGTAAACCACTGATTCCAAGGAGCAACTCATGTCCGTATCGAGACGGGAGTTCATGGGCATCGTGTCGACTGCCGCGCTTGCGGGCGTCGCCGGCGCAGCGTGCGATAACGAGGCGAGTCAGACCCCGGTCGACGCCACGGCGCAGGTCCTCTCCGGCGACGATCCCCTGGGCGTTCGCGCGGACTTTCCGGTCGCCAGTGAATCCCTTTACCTGAATACGCCCTACATCGGTCCGTCGCCCCAGCCCGCGGTGGACAAGACCATCGAGTTCCTCGCGGCCAAGTCCCGCGATCCCGTCCTGCTCGGCGACATGCTCGAGGAGGAGGAAGCCGTGCGGGAGAAGTTTGCCCGCCTCATCCGCGCCCAGATCGGCGAGATCGGCCTGGTGTCGTCCACCAGCGAGGGCGAGAACATCGTGGTCAATTCCCTGGGCCTGAAGGCCGGGGACAACGTGGTGATCGACGATCTCCACTACATGACGTCGCTGGTTATGTACAGCCAGCTGGCCGAGACCCTGGGTATCGAAACGCGCATCGTCCGGAACGTGGACGGCGTGGCTTCGCCCGAAGCCTTCGCCGACATGGTGGACGAGAACACGAAGCTGGTCTCCGTGGCGTGGATTTCCAACCGGAACGGCTACCGCCACGACCTGAAGGCCCTGGCGGACGTGGCCCATGCGAGCGGCGCGTACCTGTATGCGGACGCCGTACAGGGCGTCGGCATGCTCGATCTCGACGTGGGGCCGACGGGGGTCGATTTCCTCACCACGGGGTCGTACAAATGGCTGCTCGGCGGCTTCGGCGTGGCGCCGTTCTACGTGCGGGAATCGGTGATGGACGTGGTGAAGCCCGATCGCCTGGGGTGGAGAATGGTGGACGAAAGGCTGCCCGACTACCAGTATACGATTTACAAGGATGCGAGGAAATTCGGGTATGCCACACCGGCCTTCGCGGCGATCTACCAACTTTCCGGGTCGCTGGAGTACCTGTTGAACGTGGGAACCGACCAGATCGAACAGCACACGGTCGCCCTGGCGCACCGCCTGCACGCCGGATTGACCGAGCAGGGATTCGAGGTCTTTACGCCGCCCGGTAATCAGTCCGCCATCGTGTCCTTCAACCACGGCGCCGATCACGAAATAATCAGCGGGCAACTCGCCGAATCGGGCGTCCGCCTGTCCTTCCGGGAGAGCAACGCCCAGATCCGCGTGGGGCCCGCCCTGTTCAACAACGAGCAGGACATCGACGCGTTCCTGGACATCACGAAGGGCTGGAGGGAAGCGGCCAGCTAGCCGCGCCTTCTGCCCATGCGCCACCGGACCACGATCGTTTCCGTGACGAATCCACTGTAGAGTGCAGCCACACCGCGGATTGCCCCGTGCAGGTCGAAGAGCGCGAGTACGTTTACGACGATGACGATCGCGCCGGCCCGTGCGGGGCCGCTCGGCGCGATGGCGCCCGTGCGGTGGTCCCGCAGCGCGATCCCGTGGAGGTAGGACCGGATCGTGACAGCGAGCGGAAAAAAGGAGAAGATGATCAGCGGCACGGTGCAGCGCACGGCGAAATCGTGATCCACGCCGATCAGGGTCTCCAGCAGGAAAAACCTCACCGGGGTCCAGAACATCAGGACCATGGTCCCAAAGGAAATCAGACCGCAGATGGCCGTGAATCGTCGGATGATCCGGCCTTCCGGATCCTGCCGCTGAAAGGCGGGCGGCAGGTTCTTGAGTTCGTTCAGCCACCCGTAGGGCAGATGGGCGAGGGCGTACACGATGGTGAGCACGGCCAGGGATTCCGTGCCGTCCGCGCCTCGGGCGACGAACAGGTTGATGATGGGCCGGCTCAAGGCCTGAATGCCGATCGTTACGGCCAGGGGCCAGTAGAACCGCAGTACGTAGGCCGCGGTCAACGGAAGCTGTCTCCGGGAGACCTGTTCGCCGGCCGCATCCTGCCGGGCCGCATCCCGTCCAGCCGCATCCTGTCCAGCCGCATCCTGTCCAGCCGATCGCTCCCCTTCCGTGCTCCCGCCTTTCCGCAGTGATCTCCGAACGAATCGCCGGTAGCCGTAGATGATCACGGCCAGTTCCGTCAGGACGCCGAAGTAGGTCGCGGCCACCGGCAGCAGAATGGGATCGGCCTGAACGGTCGGCGTCGGAAGGAACAGGAACACGGACACCACGCTCATGCTGATGCCTGCCATCATGGCATAACTGATGATGTCGGTCCGACGCACCCGCAACAGGAGTCCCGACAGGAACCTCGTGATGCCCACGATCAGCGGTATGGGCAGCAGGAGTCCGAGCGCGCCGCGCACCGTGCCGCCGAGGATCGGGTCCACAGCGTGAAGCTCGTCGATCACCCATAGTCCAACCGGTGTAAATGCCAGACACCCGAGGATGAGGAAGTGCACGCCGCCGAAACCGGCGACGCATCGAAACACGGTGTGGAAGGTCGCCCGGTCCCGGACGAGGACCATGGACATCTGCCGGGTTTGGGAGACGGTGCCGGTCAGGAAAGACGTCAGTCCCCAGGCGATCCCGTACGCGGCCAGGGTTTCGGTAGGTCGGGGCACACGGGCGATGCCGCCGTTGATGACCTGGATGCCCAGTTCGTAGATCAGTTCGGTGATGACGAGGGGGAGGAGGAACCAGAAAAGGGTTCGGTACATGGTAGGAGAGTATAGCCGGGCGGGTTACGGGGGTCAAGTTATGGTAAAGATACTAGGAGGCTTCCCTTTTCTGTAGCACCAGAGATTTCCCTGTAAAGAGTAAATACGAGAAATGAGTAGACACGGTATTTTACTTAAACCAAGGTTTGTCGTCGTTCTGTAATCTAGTCAATCACTCGCATGGAACGAAAGATCGTTCGGAATATCAGATTTTGTTTCTGTAACTGACGATGTATATTCGAGTTTGTTCTAACCCTAACCACGCTTACGTAATGAAGGAGCATTTGAATGCCAATTCCGTTGGCTGCAATTGGTGTTGCCGTTGCCACTGCTGTAGCGAACTGTACGATTTTGCTTTTGGGAAAAAGTAAAATAAAGAGAGAGCAAGAATCATATGATAGTAGACTTAGGGAATTTAGATCTTTTGAGAAACACTATAGGCGAAAGATAAAAAAACTCGAGGCTCGTTTTGAGGTTTTAGGGAAAAGAAAACTTCAGTCTCTCAACACAATGAAACTCGCTGTGGACTTTATAAAAAAGGCGAGAATACGTGATCGAGATTTAAATTATCTGTTACAAATTACACAGCAAAAAATAGAGGTTTGGGAGGGCGTTACGGTCCAAGCTACGGAAATGATTGGTGGTTTAACTAAGAGCTTAGGAGCGGGGACTGCTACGGGTGTAGCAATATATAGTGCAGTGGGAGC
>JAPOYX010000274.1:4008-35533 GCA_026706345.1 Gemmatimonadota bacterium
ATAAGTGGGCTTAGTGGTGCTGCTGCAAAGAGTGCGACACTCGCTTGGTTTGGCGGCGGATCAATCGCATCGGGAGGCGGTGGTGTTGCTATTGGTTCAGCAGTCTTAGGAGGTGTCGTTGCAGTGCCAGCCACATTAGTAACAGGTTTTTTTATTGGCAATAAAGTTCAGAAAGTCAAAACCGAAGTAGAGAAGAAAAAGTCCGAAATGGACATTGCTCAAGCGCAAATGGTTCAGCAAATCGATGTAACTGAAATCGCACTAAAACGAATTGATGAATTGTACGATTCTATCGAGAAAACAGAACAGGCACTTGAAACCCTAGTAACCAATGGTGATCCTGCGAATCTCGATGATTTATACAGGGTAGCGCAAACCGCAAAGACTTTGGGAGAACTGTTGGACGTAGTAATCACTGACAAGAACGGGAAACTGATAGTTGATCACAATCAATAACTACAACATTCATTGTTCTTTCTACGGACAATCGAATATCCAATTTAGGTATAACTGGAAGAATAGGATAGATCATGTCTAACAGAAAAAAGTTTGTTAGGAAAACCGTAAACTCCATTGATGTGGGAGATGCGTTATCTGTTATTAAGGAGGGTATAAACTTTTACAAGATTCGACAAGAGGAGCAGACAAAGAGAGAACAGATTTGGTCAAAGAGAAGCGTTCTCATTACCGCGCTTAATAATGAAAAGGAAGCAATTCTGACATACTTCGAGCTTAGGTTCGCCGAGCGTAAAGGTGCACTCGAACAGTTTTATATCATACTTAATCGAGCAGTAGAATCTGGAAATGAAGCTCAACTCCAAACCGCACTAAACGGGATTCTAGGTGTTATACAAGAAAACCCACTTAAAGACTTTGCAGAATTCAAAAACAACATGGCGAATTCGAACTATAGGTTGGAATTGTAACTTCCTCAGAAACTGCCCTGTTCCGGATAAATCATCAACAGACTTTGTTAACTTGATACATCGCGACAAGAAATTTAGCATGATCCCCCGCGATCACTGGCTCATCGGTTCCAAGGGCGTATACCACGGCACCATCGGCGGATCCTGGACGCGCATCGGCGCCCAGGAGTACGGTATTTCGAGCCTGATCCGTGAACCGGGCCGCCTGGTGGCGGGCGCGAGCTGGGGCAGCGGACTCTGGGAATGGCCGTACGACGCGGACCAGGCCGACCAGGCCGACCAGCCTGCACATGCCGCCCAATCCGACCGCTGGAAGCAACTGCACGACGAGACGCTCACCGAGATCATGGCCATCGCAGCGATCGCAGGATCGCCGGGTGTGATTGCTGGATCCCCCTACGGCATCGCCACGGGTCGCTACGACGACCTCGGGGCGGTCCGCTGGACGCATCACTCGGACGCACTTCGCGTCAATGAGCGTTTCACCAACGCCATTCTCGTGCATCCGGAAGAGCCCACGACGTGGTTGATCGGCACCGAAGGCGGCGTACTGATCGCGGACGACTCGGGAGCGGCGTGGCGGCGGACCAGTATTTCGGGTACCGCAGTACGCGCGCTGGCGTGTATCCACGGGCAGTTCTGGGCAGGCACCGACGACAGGGGGATCTGGCGCAGCGAGGACGGTGAGCGCTGGGATTCGGCGGGCCATACGGCAGACGGAGGCGCGGTCTTCGAACTGATGCGGGTCGGCGACGATATCGTTGCCGCCACGGAACACGGCGTGGCCATCGGCGATGGATCGGGCCACTGGGTACGCAGGGGACCCCGCCACCTGTGCGCGGCCATACGATGCCATCCCGGTTCGACGTCGACGTGGCTGGCCGGCGCCACACCGGGCGGGCTGTGGTACACGGATGATGGCGGCCACACGTGGCATCAGATTCCGGGATTCGTAAACGTTCGCGCAATTATTGCACCAGAAGCATAGAAAACAATACATGGACCAGGCAACTTACAACAGGCAGGTCGACGAGCGGGCCGACCGGGTCGTCCGAAACTGGTCGAAGCGGGACGGCGGCGGTCTCTGGGATCTGAACGCGCACCTGGCGACGGGCATGGACGACGCGAAGGTAGTAGACATCGTGCGGAACGCGCTTTCGGACCAGACGGACGGATGGGGAGGCCGCCCCGCCGGCGGTCCGTTCCACGTATATCCCTGCGGCGCGCTCATCGCCCGGTGGCCCGACCGGCTGCCGGAGGAAGCTTTGGGGATCATCCGGGATTTCATGATGGACGGTGTCCTCGAGCGCGGCAACACGGAGAACCACTGGCTGATGTTCTACGTGGGCAACCTGCTGGCGGCGGAACGGTGGCCGGACGCGAATTACATGTGGAACGGCCTGTCCGCGGAAGCCAACCGGGCCGAGGCCATGCGCTGGATCCTCGGGATGATCGAACGCACCGCCGTCAACGGCCACCACGAATACGACTCCCCCCAGTACCACGTGGAGCACATGGTGCCGATGATCACGCTCGCGGACCACGCTGCCGACCCCCACCTGCGCCACCAGGTCGAACAGGTGCTGGCCCTGTACGTGGCGGACATGGCACTGGAGTATTACTACGGATCCTGGGCGGGCGGTCACAGCCGCGAAGGCTACCGGGAGAACACCTGGAGGAAATCCGGCGCGATCTCCGCGTTGCAGTACTTATATTTCGGCGACGAGGAGTTCGAACCAAAGCACCACGTCCATGGCTTTTGCATTCCGCCGGCCACGGCCGCCTACCGACCTCCGGCTCTATTCGCGGAGATGGCGGTGGACCGGTCCACGGCCCACGTCGTCAAGAAGACCAAGGCGCCCAGGACGATCTACCGCCGCGTAGAGCACGAGGCGCGGCCGATCCGGAAGTACACTTACATGAGTCCGTCCTTCGCCCTCGGGTCGTCGCAGCTGGGCCTGCCGGGCCCCGGGGCCGGCCCCATCGACCTGATTTCCTGGGACCTGACGTGGCGGGGAGAGAACCATCAGGCCAAGATCTGCTGCAATCACCCCTATCGCAGCCCGGAACGGTTCAGCGCCTTTCTCGTGGGCTATCCGCAGCAGATCAGAAGGCAGATCGGATCCGACAAGCCCTATCTACAGTGGCCCGATCGGCTCTTCGGGGCGTCGCCCTACGAGCGAATGATGCAGCACGAGGGCACCGTCATCGTCCTGTACAAGATCCCGCCCGACGACGAGGCGCCTTTCATCAACCTGTTTCTGCCCCGGTCGATCGGCTGGGTGGAACGCGACGGCTGGATCATGGGAGATACCGGCGCCGGCGCCTATATCGCCCTCTATCCGATCGGTCCCTACGCGTGGTCGGAGATCCGGGAGGAAGGGTCCATGCGCCACTTGGCGGCGAATCCCGACCAGATCGACGGCTGGCTCCTCAGGATCCCGGACCTGCATGGCGGACTGGTGCTTGAAGCCAGGGAGGCGGACAGCGAGCAATCGTTTGAAGCGTTCTGCGCGCGCCGGGCCGCTTTATCACCCGACCTGTCCGGATGGCCGGGGAGCGACCGCGTCGCCGTCGAGACGCTGGACGGAAACCAGATGGAGATGTACTTCGATGGCCAGCATGGTCAGCATGGCCAGCACAGGGTGGACGGCGAGGCCATCGACTACGACGCCTACCCGCTGTACGAGGCGCCCGGGGTGGACGCGCCTGCCGGAACAGGCAAGATGACGTTTCGCAAGGGGGACCAGGAAGTCAGGCTGGACTTCGGAGTCGACGCCTCGAAACCCCTTCTGCCCATACGGGTGATCGGCTAGTAAAGCGCGACGGCTATATTCACCACCCACACCGCCACCCCCGCCTTCCCCTCAGTCTTCTTCCAACCCGTCCCACGACACTTCCGCGCCCAGGGCGCGCAGGTTCTCCACGAAATTCGGATGGGCCCGGTTGATGGACTCCGCGCCGTTGATGACGCTCGTGCCCGGGATGCTCGCGGCGGTCATGTACAGGGCCACGGCCGCCCGGATGATGTAGGGCGCTTCCACCGTGGCCGGCTGAAGGGGACGATTGCCGAAGACGATGATGCGGTGGGGGTCGTTGATGACCGCGTGGGCGCCGAACTTGACCAGTTCCGAGATCCAGAAGAAGGCGCCTTCGTACACCTTGTTCCAGAACATGATCGATCCCTCGGCCCGGATGGCCAGGGGGATCATCAGGGGCAGGAGATCGGCGGGCAGGTAGGGCCAGGGCGCGGCCTCGATCTTGGCCAGGATATTGGACGTGAAGGGGTTCTCGACCCGGTGTGGCTGGCCGTTCCGTACCAGCGCGGTATCGCCCTCGTATTCGACGGTCACGCCCAGTTTCCTGAAGCAGCGGTTGATCAGGTCGAAATGGTGGGGTATGGCCTGCTCGACCCGCACTTCGCCGCCCGTCATGGCGCCCACGGCCAGGAACGTCGTGATCTCGTGATGATCGGGCGTGATCTCCACCGTACCGCCGCCGAGACGGTCCACGCCCTGGATGTGCAGGACGTTCGCCCCGATGCCCTCGATCCTCGCTCCGAGGGCGTTGAGGAAATGGCACAGGTCCTGCACGTTGGGTTCGCACGCCGCGTTGACCAGGGTCGATCGGCCCTCGCCCAGGACCGCGGCCATGATGAAGTTCTCCGTCCCGGTCACCGATACATAATCCTGCCAGATCCGGTCGCCCCTGAATCGGCCGTTCAGTTCGAATTCAATGGGATCTTCCGAAACGATGCGGCCTCCCAGCGCGCGCAGTACGTCCACGTGCGGGTCGATCTCCCGAACGCCGAGGGCGCATCCCTTGACGTTCGCGAAGCGGATGGACCGGGTGCGGTGCAGCAGGCCGGGCAGGAGGAGCAGGGCCGAGCGCATGCCTTCCGGCAGGGCCACCTCGCCGGTGTCGTCATGGAATCCGGCGTTGTTGACCCGAAGCGAACCGGCGTCCCGGTCCCAGTCGATCCGGGAGCCCAGGGCTTCGAGGAACGTGACGATTTTCTGCACATCGGTGATGTCCGGCACGTTCCGGATCGTCACCGTCTCGTCGGTCAGCAGTGTGGCGCAGAGAATGGGCAGCACGGCGTTCTTGTTGCCGGACGGAACGACCGTGCCGGAGAGGGGTTTTCCGCCTTCGACGATCAGACTGGCCATGGGGATCCTTACAGATTCGATGTGCTAACGGGGTTTTCGGCAAACATGTTTGCGGCTCATAGTAATGCTAACCTAATGCACAGGTAAACAGTTCCTTCACGGGGCGGAATTCGACCAGGCCGATTTCACGGAACCGTCCCGAAATCGGTTGGAAGGCCTCACGACCGTACGCCACGGCCTCGATCACTTCGGCCGCCGACAGATCGATGGCGACCGTACAGTGCGGCACCCAGTTGCCGGGCAGGTAGTAGTCCATGCCCGTGTTATCTTGATTCGAAAACACCTCGTGAAACCGCGCGTGGACTTCCAGCAGCCGTCGGGTTACCACGGGCGCCAGGAACACCACCCCTTCCTGGCCGGGGAAAGTCCCCAGGCTGCTCAACTTGAAGTCGAACGGATCGATGGATCGCGCGAATTCGAGCAGTCGATCCGGGAAATCGTTCGTATCGAGACCGTCGTCGTAGACCGCGAGAGAAACGTGAGGCCGGGCATCGAGTTCCGACAGGGAAGGTTGCCCCAGGGCCGCGCCCAGACCGTCCCAGATATCGAGAACGGCCCGTTCGCTTTCATCGTCGTAAAACAGTTCGATCGCGTAACCCATCAAATCAAGATACGTATTGGAAAATGCAAGTCAACCACACCGAAAAACAGCGTCTACTGGTAAACTGACTCACCGGCGACCGCTCGCTTCCGGCGCATATATCCGTCCTTGACCGCTCGCTTCCGGTCGGCCTGCCCTTCCTTGACAGCCCGAATTCACCCGTCTATCTTTCAGAGACCGTATGACCCTGATCGTCATCTGAATTACACTTGAAGCAAGCTACGTAAGCCAGCGTCCGGCGTCTCATTCAATAGAGGCCGGCGTCCGGCACCCCGGCAACCCGGCACCTTGAACGTCCTGCACCCGGCCATCCGGAGTCCTCCACGATGAAAATAACCGCCATCAAAACGTATGCCGGCACCTTCGGGAACCGCTCCCGGGGCCTGGTGAAGGTGGAGACGGACGAAGGGCTGTACGGCTGGGGAGAGGCCTACTCGGTCGGTCCGGACAAGTCTGTTGAACCGATCGCCGACT
Source organism: Gemmatimonadota bacterium (assembly GCA_026706345.1). Classification (NCBI taxonomy): domain Bacteria; kingdom Pseudomonadati; phylum Gemmatimonadota; species Gemmatimonadota bacterium. Next base: position 10,179 of record JAPOYX010000274.1, read on the forward strand.
ACATCTTCGAGATGATTAAGGGAGAAGACCCCCGCCGCATCGAATACATCATGCTGAAACTGTTCCAGCAGTTCCGCTTCCCGCCGGGTGGGACGGGCCTGGCCGTTATGTCCGCCGTGGATCACGCCCTTTGGGATATCAGCGGCAAGGCGGCCGGCCTACCGGTGTACATGCTTCTGGGCGGGACCGTCCGGGACCGGGTCCGGGTGTATCACGGCGTCGGCGGGAACGCGGACGACTTCGTGGAGCGAGCCAGTGCGCTACACGAGGCGTGGGGGTTCACGGCGTTCAAGACCAGCCCGTACCAGGTCGATATCGAGGCAGAACGGTGGGGCCGGGTCTGCAGCGCCGCCTCACGGTTTTTCGAGGATGTGCGGAACAACACGCCCGACGAATGGGAGATCGCCTTCGATCCCCACGCCCGGATATTCGAACCGATCAGGGCGCTGCAGCTCGCCAACGCTCTGGCGCCTTACGACCCCTATTTCTACGAGGAGCCACTCCGTCCGGAACACCTGCCCGCCTGGTCCCGGCTGCGGTCGCAGATGCAGGTCCCGCTGGCCACGGGCGAGTCGTTGTACACGCGCTTCGAGTTCCTCGAGCTCATGGCCGCGCAGGGCGCCGACATCATCCAGCCGGACGTCTGCGTGTGCGGCGGCCTGCTGGAGATGCGCAAGATCGCCGCGATCGCGGAGGCGCACTACGTCACCATCGCTCCGCACAATCCCATGGGACCCCTGGCCACCGCCGTCAACGTGCACTTCGCGGCGGCCACCCCCAATTTCAAGATCCTCGAGTACGTCCTGCCCGTGGGCACGGAATGGGAGCATTGCATTATCGACCCCTACCTGCCCGAAGACGGGTACCTGCCGCTTCGCGATGCGCCCGGTCTCGGTATCGACGTGGATGAAGAAGTGGTGAAGGACTACGAGGTAGTGCACTGGCAACGCACGTGTTACGTCCGTCCGGATGGGTCTACGGGGTATATCTGATCGACCGCGCGATCGATGAGGCACATCGCACACTCGTTGAGACGTACTGCGATGTAGATGAGAAACATCGCGACGTAGATGAGACATACTGCGATACAGTTGTACAATTGTACAATAGGTTAGGCTGTTATTAAAATGCAGAAAAGGAAACCACCAGCGATATGGGGAGAAACGCAAATGAGTAAGTTACGTCCGAACACGAGGCTGGCGGGGTTGGCGACACCTTCGAATCCTGCGAAACCGGCCGGGCCGGCGAAACAGGATGGTCCGGCGGGCAGGACCGGTCTGGCGGGAATGACGGGACTGATGCTCACGGTCCTTTGCCTCGGCGCGTTGTCGTCCTGCGCGGATGACGCCCTCCAGACCAGTGACGCCTTCCAGGTGGAATGGCGCGCGTACGCCGGCGATCACGCGAGCACCAAGTACGCTCCCCTGCACATGATCGACCGGCATAACGTGATGGACCTCGAGGTCGTGTGGCGCTGGGATTCCATCGATAACGCCATCCTGGAGGCGGATTCGACTCTTCGGGTGTTCGTGAACGAAGCGACGCCGGTGAAGGTCGGTGGCGTGCTGTACACGAGTACGGCCCTGAGCCAGGTGGCGGCCATCGACGCGGCCACGGGGGAAACGATATGGTCATTCGATCCCGGGACGTGGGAGGATGGTACGCCCGCGAACGTGGGTTTCGTTCATCGCGGCGTGGCCTACTGGGAGGAGGGCGATGACCGGCGCATCCTCTATGCCACGGGTGACGCATGGCTCATCGCGCTGGACGCGGGTACGGGCGAACCGATCCCGGGCTTCGGCAATAACGGCCGCGTGGACCTGACGAAGGGCCTGCGCCGTCCCGTCGACCGGAGTCTCTACGCCGTTTCGAGTCCGCCGGCGATCGTCCGCGGGGTGGTCGTGGTGGGGGCGACGGTGCTGGATTCATTCGCCGTCGACAGGATGCCCGACGCCGCCATGCCGCCGGGTGACGTGCGTGGGTTCGACGTGCGGACGGGCGAACAGAAGTGGGTGTTCCAGACCATACCGCAGGAGGGTGAGTACGGCAACGAGACCTGGCTGGACGAGTCCTGGAAGACCGCGGGCAGCACGAACGTGTGGACGTGGATGAGCGCGGACGAGGAACTCGGCAACGTCTATCTGCCGGTCAGCACGCCCACCAACGACTTCTACGGCGGCCACCGGCTCGGCGACAATCTCTTCGCCGAGAGCCTCGTCTGCCTGAACGCGGAAACGGGGGAGCGGGTCTGGCACTTCCAGACGGTGCATCACGGCATCTGGGATTACGATCTGCCCGCCGCGCCGATCCTGGTGGACATCACGGTGGACGGCCGCGAGATCAAAGCGGCGGTCCAGGTCACCAAGCAGGGGTTCACCTTCGTCTTCGACCGGATAACCGGAGAGCCGGTCTGGCCGATCGAGGAACGGGAGACGCCGCCGTCGACCGTACCCGGGGAAAACGCCTCGCCCACGCAGCCCTTCCCCTCGAAACCGGCGGCCTTCGAACGCCAGGGACTGACGGAAGACGACGTCATCGATTTCACGCCCGAACTGCGCCAGGCGGCCCTGGAAGCGATCGCGGAATACGACCATGGCCCGCTTTTCACGCCGCCGACCACAAGAGGCGTGATTGCGGTGCCCGGGCTGGTGGGCGGAGCGAGCTGGTCGGGGGCGGCCGTGAACCCGGAGACGGGGATGCTGTACGTGCCGTCCTACAGCCTGCCGGCCATCATGACTGTGAACGAGTCGGAAGAGGACGCGCCGTATACCTACACCGGCCGGTTCGCCTACGGACCCACCGTCATGGACGGCCTGCCGGTGATCAAGCCGCCCTACGGCCGCATCACCGCCATCGATCTGAACACGGGTGAGCACCTGTGGATGAGTCCGGTGGGCAGCGGACCCCGCAACCACCCGGCCCTGGAAGGCCTGGAACTTCCGCCCCTGGGGTGGGACCGCCGGACCTTCCCGTTGCTGACGAAGTCGCTGCTGTTCGCCGCCCAGATGGGGATCGTGCTGGACAGGAAAGTGTCGGACCGCGGCAACGCCATGACCTACGATTCCGAGAGCAACGAGGCGTTCCTGCGCGCCTTCGATCCGGATACGGGCGATCTGATCGCGGAGATCCCGCTACCCGGCAACGCGACGGGCAATCCCATGACCTACATGATGGGTGCAAAACAGTACATCGCCGTACCGATAGGCGGGGCGTCGGAAAGGGCGGAACTAGTGGTGTTGGGCCTGCCGTAAGGACTACAACCGGTTCAGCAACCGCAGCATGATGGCCTTCTGCGCGTCCAGGCGGTTCTCGGCCTGGTCGTAGATGATCGACTGCTCGTGCTCGATCATGTCCTCGGCGATTTCGTAGCCGGGATGGATGGGCATGTCGTGCATGATCTTCGCATGGCTGCCGGCGAGCAGGGACGCGGTGATCTGGTAGGGCATCATGATCCCGCTCCGTTTCTCCTTCTCGGCCGCGTAGGCGGGATCGTTGAAGAGTTCCATGTCGAGCCAGGTATCCGTATAGACGTAATCGGCGTCCGCGACCGCCGCTTCGGCCTCCAGCGTCTCCGTGAGCAGCCCCCGGTCCAGCAGCTTCTTACGGCTTTCCTCGTCCACACTGGCCGGTTCCCGGATCGGGCAGACCAGCGTCAGGTGCACGCCCAGCGGCGCGGCGATGGAAACCAGCGAGTTGACCACGTTGTTGTACACGCCGATATAGGTCAGCCGCGCGCCTTCCACCCCCTCCGGACGGTCTTCCGCGATGGTCAGCACGTCCGCCAGGGCCTGGCAGGGGTGGTACAGGTTGCAGCACCCGTTTATGACCGGCACCGTGGAGGCCTTCTCCATCTCCAGCAGGTCCCGGTTGTCTTTCAGCCGGGCCATGATGATCGCGGCGTTGCGTCCAAGGTACCGCGTCTCGAAGCGCACCTTGCTCAGGGTGAAGTTGGTCGTCATCCAGTCCAGGTTGATGGCGTGTCCGCCCATCTCGGTCATGCCCGCCTCGAAGGACACCCGGGTTCGCGTGGAGGTCTTCTGGAAGATCATGACCAGCGTGTTGCCCTGCATGCGGCCCTGGTATTCCCAGCGGTAGTGCTTAACGCGCCGGGCCAGGTCCAGGATCTCCACGATCTCGCCGTCGTCCCAGTACTTCCAGTCGATCAGGTGCTTGATGTTTGCGGACATGCTTCCGTCCTTTCAGACGCGTCCTTTATTCAGGCGTCGCAAAGGCGTCGGCCGGAATCTCCGGGTTGATTTCGATGGTCTGGGTCACCGACTCACCGCTGGGATTCCCGTTCTGTTTCATCGACTCCTTGAAGGGCAGTTTGATCCCCCCGACTTCGCGGTAATCGCTCATGGTCGATTCGGCCTCCACGGGACCCTGCTGGGACATGGACTGGCCGGCCTTTTTGTACGGCAACATGGTCTCCGCGTCCAGGTACAGCCTGAAGGGGTTCAGATCCGGAGGCGTGATCAGAAGCGCTTCCGCCGTCCTTCCTTCGATCTCTTCCTGCCCGATATGTTGCACCGTCAACCCCTCAGCGTCCATCCGGCTGTATAAAAAGACCAGGTTCCGCCAGAGTTCCTCTCGCATCGAATCCCGCTGGTGGTCCGGAAGGGGCTGTGTATTGCCCATGGGGTCGACCACCCAGGCCCGGTCTCCGGTCAATATCATATCGATGTTTCCCATCGGCGTCTGCATCGTCGTCTTCATTCTATCCGGAAACGCGACCAGGCTTTCCACGCCGATGGCCATCTCGCCCATGGGCTGAATCACCGTGACCTCCGCAGTCACCCGGACCGCCTGAACCGCGGCCAGTGCGTCGAGCCCTCCCATGGCCTCGGCCGAGCGCGCCAGCAGTTCCCTGCCCCTGGCCACGTCGTCCTCGGTGGCTTCCGGGGCTTCCATGGTCGGAACCGCGATGGTCACGTCGATCTCGTTGACCTCACCGAACGCCGACAGCGGCTCGTCGAAATCCTGGTCGTTCCCGACCACGATGAGGCGCACCTTGTCCGGCTGCAGGTATTCGCGGGCCACGCGCTTGACGTCTTCCACGGTCACCTTCTCGACCTCGGTCTTGGTCTTCTCGAGAAAATCCTGAGGGTAGCCGTAGTACTCGTAGGTCATCTGCCGGTTGATGATTTCCCGGCGGGTATCGAAATTGAAGACGAAGGAATTCAGGAAACTGTCCTTGGCCAGGCCCAGTTCCTCTTCCGTGATTTCATCGGTCTTCATCCGCTCCACCTCGTGCAGGAGAGACCGGATCGCCTGTGCCGTGGTTTCCGACTTGGTCATGCACGCCACGTAGAAAATACCGGGGTAAGTGTAGTTGGCGCTGTAGATGCCGAAGACGGCGTACGCCAGGCCCTGCTCCGATCGCACGTTGCGAAAGAGCCGACCGGAAAACCCGCCGCTGAGGATGTCGTTCATGACCCGCAGGGCGAAGTAGTCTGGATTGTCCATGACGCCGCCGATGTGGCCGAGGACGACCGTGCTCTGGTTGATGTCGTCTTTCCGGATGAAGTTCACCGAACTGTCGAAGGCATAGTCGACGCCGGGCAGATCGGGCCGCACGAACCCGGCCTTCTCCCATCCTGCGAAGACGTCGGAGATCTTCTCAACCATCTCATCCGTATCGAAATCCCCCCACACGCCGAACATGGTGTTGTCCGGGTGGAACCAGGCCTGGTGAAAGGCCACGAGGTCCTCCCGGGTAATAGCGTCGATGGTGGCGTATTCGGGGTGCCGCGCGTACACGCTCTCCGCGCCGTAGATCAGCTTGCGGTATTCCCGGAAGCCCATGTCGGTCGGATCGTCGTTCCGCCTGGCGATCGAGGACCGCGCGGTGACCTTCTCCAACTCGATCTTGTCATCCGGAAAAGCGGGATTCATGAGAACGTCCGCGAGAATGGGCAGCACGGTATCCACGTTGTCCTTCAGAACCGACATGAAGGCGGAGCCGGAAACCAGGCCGATACTCGTTTCCACAGCTGCCCCGAGACCCTCAAGTGTCTCGTCGATCTCGTCGCCCGACATGGTCGTGGATCCCCCCGTGCGCATTACCGCGCCGGTGATCCCGGCCAGGCCGATCTTGTCCGCCGGTTCGTTGACGGAGCCCACGCCGAAGCGGGCGCTCAGGTTGATCATCGGAAGCCGGTGGTCTTCCACCAGATAGAGGATGATCCCGTTATCCAGGACCACCCTGGTTGGCGTCGGGGTGACTTCTGGGCCGTGGCCGGCATAGTCGTATAGGCCAGTCCTGCCAGCATCAGGCCAAGTGTAGCGACTTTCAGACGGGTGCTGCGCATGGGTTCGACTCCTGTGTTCAGGGCAAAGGATGTTCGCTTCGGTCCGTGGTTATTCGGTTCCGTCATCATCCTTGGTAACGATCGAAGCCACCGTCCGGTTCTTGGAAACCAGGTACTGGTTGGCTACGCGCTTGATATCTTCGGCGGTCACCTCATTGATCGCGTCGATACTGTGGAAGAGGTTACGCCAGTCACCGGTAAGTACATGAAAATAAGCCATTTGAAGCGCAAGCCCCATGTTGGAATCGAGCTGGCGGATCAGATTTACGCGGGCGCGCACTTTCGCCCTGGACAGTTCCTCTTCGGTAACTTCCTCGTTTCGGATGCGTTCGATTTCCTCTTCGATGGCTTTCTCCGTATCCGCTGCGGTATAGTCCTTACTCGGAAAGGCGAAAAACACCATCATGTTGGGGTACTTGCTGCCGGGGAAGTCCGTGAAAGAGGAGGCGTTCACCGCGATTTTCTGTTCCTTGACGAGTTTGGTATACAGGCGGCTGGTGCGGCCGCTTCCCAGGATATCCGACAGTACGTTGAATACCACGTCGTCTTCGTGGTTGATGTCGACTTTGTGGTAACCCATCAGGATCACCGGCTGCGACCTGTCTTCCATGATCACGCGGCGCTCCGCGAGTTGCGGTGGCTCGGTCGTCTCAACCGGTTCGATCGAAGGCCCTGCCGGCAGGCGACCGAAATACTCGTGTGCCAGTTCCTTGACGTGCGCGGGATCCGCGTCGCCCGAGATGATGATGGTCAGGTTGTCGGCGCCATAGTACCTCCGGAAGAATTCCATCGCCTCCGCGCGGGTCATGGAATCCAGGTCCGACATGTGGCCCAGGGTCGGCTCGCCGTAGGGATGGGCCTTGTAGGCCGTACTCAGCATCTCCTCCACTAGGCGTCCGACCGGACTGCTTTCGCTCATACGACGTTCTTCCTTGACCACGTCCCGTTCTATGAAGAACTCCCGGAGCACCGGGTCAAGGAAGCGGCTGGACTCCAGCGCGAAGAACAACTCGAGCTTGTTGGAGGGGAGACTGTAGAAATACCGCGTGGCATCCCGGCTGGTCGTGGCATTCAACCCCGTGCCGCCGGCGCGATCGATGGCTTCGTCCATGGCGTTGGACCGGGCGAGTTCCCGGGCCGCCTTCTTGGCGTCCTCGAAGGCCTGCTCCAGGCTCGCCAGGCGCTCGGGGTCGGCCAGGTGGCCCTTGTGCCGCTCGCTCCGGAGATCATCGAATATTTCGTCCACTTTCTCCATGGCCGCGTACTCGGCTTCCAGGTCCATGGCGCCGATGGTCGTGGTACCCTTGAAGGCCATGTGCTCGAAGACGTGGGCCAGGCCCGTGATGCCCTTGACCTCGTCCACGGAGCCGACGTCCGCATAGGTCAGGACGGTGAGGACGGGGGCGTCATGGTTCTCCACCACGATGAAGGTGAGTCCGTTGTCGAGGGTGAATTCCGTGACGTTCTTCTCGAAGGCGGCCAGGTCCTGGGACTGCGCCGGACCGGACGGGCCGGACAAGGCAAGGATCGCGATCACCATGGGGATGTATCGCGTCAATCGGGTTTTCATGGGTAAAACCTCCAGGAGAAACCTGTTTTGGGGTTTAGTGCTAAGGTCCAATGGGATACGTGCTGGATAGTGATCATTTGACTAAGTGCTGGTTGAAATCGTCTTCGCCTTTTCAAGTTCGTCCAGGTACGCGCCCACGGCGTTTTTCAATCCCATGTCCAGCGCGTCGGCAACCAGTGCGTGGCCGATGGAGACCTCGAGTACGTTCGGCACGGTACCGCAGAACACCGCCAGGTTGTCCAGGTTGAGATCGTGCCCCGCGTTGACGTCCAGTCCGATCTCGTGGGCGTGTTCCGCCGCCCTGGCGAAGGATGACAGGACGGGCTGCATCTGTTCCGGTCCTTCTGAAAACGCAACGGCATAAGGTTCGGTGTACAGTTCGATCCGGTCCGCGCCGATATCCGGAACCCGCTCGATCTGGTCCAGGTCCGCGTCCATGAACAGGCTGACCCGGCAGCCGAGGCCCTTCAGTTCAGCGATGATCGGTTTGAGTCTTTCGGCGTTGGCCTTCACGTCCCAGCCGTGGTCCGAAGTGAAGGCATTCGGGTCGTCGGGGACCAGCGTGGCCTGTGTGGGCCGGACCTTGCGGACGATATCCATGACCTGGTGGAAGGGATTGCCCTCGATATTGTATTCGATCTCCGGGTAATCCCTCAGCATTTCGGCCAGGTCGTCCACGTCGCCGGGCGTGATATGCCGCTGGTCGGGCCGCGGGTGCACCGTGATTCCGTAGGCGCCGGCCTCGATCGCGGTCCGGGACGCGCCCGTCACACTGGGAATGCCGTGCAGGCGCGTGTTCCGCAGGAGGGCTACCTTGTTTACGTTGACGCTGAGTTTAGTCATGAGTTCCGTCTCCGATACACCGGCGCCGGTCGCCGCGGTCGTATGGACTTTCCTGTAGCCGCTGTCTACCGGATTTTGCGGTCGCTGCCACACCATCGCGGCGCCCGTCGGCATCAGTCCTTTCGAAACCGACTGAATAGATTCTGTATTCCCTTGAACTACTGTTTTCCTTCAAACGTTCCGCGTTCAGTTCCGCCGGCCGGGCCGCGTCTTCGGTCTTGCCGTGCCGCCGGCCGGGCCGCTGGAAGTTCCTGCGTCTGTCCGCTTTCACCCCGGCATCCACGGAGGCAGGGCTCCGTGGGCCGGCAATCGAATGAACCGCGCACCGTTGATGGCCGGGTGGCGCAGAATCTCGTCGATGGACTCCTGAGGCGGAACGTCGTCCAGGTTCAACACCCCCACCGCCTTCCCACCGGGTTTATTCCCCAGCCTTCCGACGGCCATCTGGGCGATATTGACCTTATACCGCCCGAAGGTGTCGCCGATGGCTCCGACGATGCCGGGCACGTCGCTGTGGTTGAAAACCAGAAGATTGCCGTCCAGGTAGGCCTCCATGCGATGATCTCCCAGGCGGATCAACCGGGGCATGTTGTTGCCGAACACCGTTCCGTCGGCCCGGAATGTCTCGCCGGCGCAGTCGATTTCCACACTGATGGCCGAGGTGAAAAAGCCCGCCGCGCTGCGGGTCTCCTCGGTCAATTGAATTCCCCGTTCCCGAAGCAGCATCTCGCCGTTGATGATGTTCACTTCTTCATCGAGGGCATGTTCCAGCAGCCCCGCGCAGAAGGCGGAGGTGAGCAGGCGCGTGTTCTCATCGACGACCTTGCCCCGGTAGGTGAGGCGGCAGGCGCGCGGACCGCCGCTGTGCCACTGGGAAAGCAGGATGCCCAGCCGGTAGGCGACGTCGAGATAACCGCCCAGCGTCTGGAACGTACTCGAATCGATGGTGACGGCGTTCACGGCGTGGCGGACTTCGCCCGTGACCAGGAAGTTGACCAGCAGGTCCACGGCTTCCACCGCGACGTCGGCCTGCGCCTCTTCCGTGCTCGCCCCGAGATGGGGCGTACAGAGCACGCCGGGCATGCGGAAAAGCGGACTGTCGACACAGGGCTCTTCTTCGTATACGTCCAGCGCCACGCCGGCGAGCTTCCCGGATTCGAGGCCCCGGATCAACGCTTCCTCGTCGTAAATCCCCCCGCGGGCGCAATTGACCAGCCGCGCCCCCGGTTTCAGCAGGTCGATTTCGCCGTGGCTGACCAGGTGTCGCGTCTCCGGTGTCAGGGGCGTATGCACGGTCAGGTAGTCCACCTCGGGCAGCAGGTCGCGCACGTCGTCGACGTACTCTACGCCCAGCTTGCCGGCCTGCTCGGGCGAAAGAAAGGGATCGAAGCCGATGACGCGCATGGCGAAGGCCCTGGCCCGCGCGGCGACTTCCCGTCCGATGCGACCCATGCCGATGATGCCCAGGGTCTTGCCCGCGAGCTGGACGCCGGTGTACATGCCGCGGTCCCACCGTCCTTCCAAGAGACTCCGGTTCGCCGGTGCGATGTTGCGTGACAGGGCCGCCATGAGGGTAAAAGTGTGTTCCGCCGTGCTGAGGGTATTGCCGGTCGGCGTGTTCATGACCACGATGCCCTGGCGGGTCGCCGCCGCCCGATCGATGTTGTCCGTCCCCACGCCAGCGCGGACGATACCGCGGAGGCGCCGGTTGCCCTTAAGCGCGTCCGCCGTGATCTTCGCCTCGCTCCGGCAGATCGCGCCGTCGTATTCCAGGAGGGCGTCGCGCAGCGCCGCGCCCCCAAGGCCGGTGCGCACCTCGTGGGTTACCTCTTCCGCCCGGGCGAGCCGGTCGAGCCCTTCCCGGGCCAGCTTATCAAGGACGATGATGCGATGCATGACGCGCCGGGCACTCCGTTTCCGTGATCTTGACACCTGTCTGAAAACCGGCCGGATAGACGGCCTGATCGTCGGCCTGATCGAAGCCTTGACGCACACTACGCGAATCGCGCTCAGACCCACTCGAAAAAAACGTAAAATACCTTGCGCCAGCGGTTCTTAACAACCTATTTTTCCAGTGTAGTCTCGTATTTTCACGCCCACATCGAAACCCATCGGCATCTCGAAAGGCAGCACCCCACCCATCCGCAACAGGTGAACTGCGGTGTCTGCCTGAAGGACGAACCCTGTGCCCTCGTTCGTACACCTGCACAACCATACCCACTACAGCCTGCTCGACGGCGCCAGCCGAATCGAGGATCTTGCCTCTGCCGCCAAAGCCTTTGGCATGCCCGCCGTGGCCATGACCGATCACGGAAACATGTTCGGCGCCGTCGAATTTTACAAGACGGTGAAGGACGCGGGACTCCAACCGATTATCGGCTGTGAATTGTACCTGGCGCCGGGCAGCCGGAAGGAAAGACGTCCGGTAAGAAACGGCGAAAGGGCCGACCAGACGACCCACTTCGTCGTGCTCGCGCAGAATGCGGCGGGCTACCGGAACCTGATGAAGCTCACCTCCGCCGGGTATCTCGAGGGATTCTACTATAAGCCGCGCGTGGACATGGAGTTGCTGGAAAAGCACAGCGAGGGGTTGATCGCCCTTTCCGCCTGCGCCAAGGGACCGCTGGCCAACCTGGTGGTCGATGGCCAGGTAGACCAGGCTAGAACGAAGTGCGGTCAGCTCAAGGAGCTGTTCGGATCCAACTTCTACCTGGAGATACAGGATCACGGGCTGGAATTCGACAAGCCCATCAACAACGCGATGATCGACTTCTCCCGGGAGTTCGACCTCCCCATCGTCGCGACCAACGACGCCCATTATCTCAGGCGCGACGACGCGCCGGCCCAGGACGTGCTGGTATGCATTCAGACCGGGAAGGAGTTGAACGACCCCAAGCGGCTCAGGTTCGCCACCGATTCGCTCTACTTCAAAAATGCGGACGAAATGGGCCAGTTGTTCGGCCATGTCCCGGGCGCCCTGGGGAACACGGTATCGATCGCCGAGTCGATCGATTTCGAACTGGAAATGGGCACGTTCAAGTTCCCTCATTTCCCCCTTCCCGAGGGATATGACAGCCCGGACGCCTACCTGCGCAAGCTGTCTTTCGACGGCATGGCGGCTCGTTACGAGACCGTTACCCCGGAACTGAAGGCGCGGCTCGAATACGAACTGGGCGTCATCAGCCAGATGGGCTATCCGAGTTACTTCCTCATCGTCGAAGATATCGCCCGGTTCGCCGCGGAGCAGGGCATCCCGCTTATGACGCGGGGGTCCGGCCTGGGATGCATGGTGGCGTACGTGCTGGGCATTACGAACATCGACCCCATCAGTTACGGGCTGCTTTTCGAACGCTTCCTGAATCCCGAGCGCGTCAGCATGCCCGACATCGACATCGATCTCGCGGACCGCGAACGCGACAAGGTCATCAACTACGTGGTGGAGAAATACGGTAAGAACAGCGTGGCCCAGATCATCACCTTCGGGACCATGGGGGCGAAGGCGGCGATCCGCGACGTGGGGCGCGTCCTCGGCATGAGCTACGGCGACGTGGACCGCGTGGCCAAGCTGATCCCCACTGAATTGAAGATCACCCTCGACCGGGCTATCGACCAGGTCCCGGAACTCCGGCAGATGGCCGAAGGCGGCGGCACGGAAAGCCAACTGATCCAGTACGCGAAGACCCTGGAGGGGCTCGCCCGCCACGCCTCCGTGCACGCGGCGGGCGTGGTGATCACGCCGGGCGAGCTGACCGACTACGTGCCGCTGTACAAGCCCAGCAACAAGGATACGATCGTCACCCAGTATCCCGGCGAGCTCATGGAGGACATCGGCCTGCCGAAGATGGACTTCCTGGGATTGCAGAACCTGTCGGTCATCCAGGACGCCCTCGCGATGATCAAGGAGACGACAGGTGACGTAATCGAACTGGATGACATTCTCCTGGATGATCCGAAGACCCTGGAACTGTTCCGCAGGGGCGAGACCACGGGGATCTTCCAGTTCCACAGCGGCTGGCTGCACGAATTCCTTCGGCGCCTGCATCCGGACGGCGTCGACGACCTGATCGCAATGAACGCGCTCTGCCGGCCCGGCCCCCTGAACGGCGGGGTGGTGGACGACTACATCGACCGCAAGCACGGACGCAAGGAGGTCACCTATCATCACGCCGTGATGGAGACGGCCCTGCAGGAGACCTACGGCCTTATCGTCTACCAGGAGCAGGCCATGCAGATCGCCCGGGACATGGCGGGCTACACCCTGGGCCGCGCCGATTTCCTCCGGAAGGCCATGGCCAAGAAACAACCCGAAGTCATGGCCGAAGAACGGCGGAATTTCGTCGACGGCGCCGTTGAGAACGGCATAGAGAAAAGTATCGCGGAAGAAGTATTCGGCCTGATCGAGTATTTCGGGGGTTACGCCTTCAACAAGAGCCATTCGGCGGGCTATGCCGTACTCGCTTTCCAGGAGGCCTACCTGAAGGTACACTATCCGGTGCCTTTCATGGCCGCGCTGTTGTCGAACACCATGTCCAACACCGAAGAAATCGTCGTGCTGATCAACGAATGCAGGAAAATGGGCATCGAGGTGCGGCCGCCCGACGTCAACAGAAGCGACAAGACCTTCGCCGTGGAAGGGAATTCCATCCGGTTCGGACTCTGCGCGATAAAGAACGTGGGGCAGTCCGCGGTGGATTCCATAGTCGAAGCGAGGAAGGAACATGGATCCTTCGAAGATGTGTTCGGGCTCTGCGAGCACATCGATCTGCGGCTGGTCAACAAGCGGGTGCTCGAAAGCCTGATACAGGCCGGCGCCTGCGACAGCCTCGAGGGACACCGGGCGCAACTCATGGAAGTGCTCGACACGGTCATAGAGGGCGCGCAGACCCGTCAGAACGACCGGGAAAAGGGACAGACCTCTCTTTTTGAGCTCGACGCGACGGGATCGGGCGCCGGGCTGGAAATACACAAGCCCGTGTTGCCGATCGTCGCCCGGTGGCAGGCAAGCCAGGAACTGGGCCTCGAGAAGGAACTGCTCGGGTTTTATGTGACGGGGCATCCACTGAAGGAGTACGAGGAAGACATCCGGGCATTCACGACGGCGGAAATGCGCCGCCTCGATCACGTCAACGGCCGGCAGGACAGCGTCGTGGTCGGCGGCATCGTGACCGAGATCAAGCCCATCGTGGACCGGAACGGCAAGACCATGGCCTTCATCACGCTCGAAGACTTCTCCGGATCGGGCGAGGTGCTCGTCTTTTCGGAACCGTACGCCCTCCATCGGGAACTGGTGACCATCGACGCGTTGATCCTCGTGCACGGACACATATCGAAGAAAGAAGAGGATAACAAGATCATTGCTTCCGAGATTATATCACTGACGGATGCCCGTGATAAACTGGCGCGGTCCGTCGTGGTGACCATGGAGCACGAACAGGTCGCGGATGAAAATCTCGCATCGCTCAAGAACGTGCTGGCCACCTACCCGGGAAGCTGCGACGTGGTGCTTGAAGTGGCGACGGCCAATCACGGCGAGGTCGGCGTCAAGGCGGGAGGTGATTTCCGGGTCAGGCCCTCGGACGAGTTGCTGAAGACGCTGCGGGAATCGATCGACGCGAAGCGCATACGATTGGCCGGCGGCTCTGCGCAAAGCGGCGCCAGCGGGTGGAAGTCCGTGGAGATGAACGGCCGGAAACGGAACGGTGGAAGCCGCTGGAACGGGAACGGGAAATAGGTCTTAGCGAATTCTGGTAAAGTAACAAGAAGCCGATGTAACAAGAAGTCGACTCACATACGCAGGATCGTGCGAGCCGGTCTGGTGAGTTGGCTTGGTATGGTATGTATCGACATGAAAACGTAGTGACGCCTTACGTTACGGTGGGAGGTTGTATGTCATACAGAATGATCACGACATGTTTAGCCATGCTGGTTTTTGCAGGCGGCTTTCTGGTCGCAGGTTGCGGCGGCGGCGATTCACCGACCAGTCCGCCCACTACCCAGCCGCCCGCACCGCCTCCAACACCACCCCCGGCTCCAACGGTCTCCGTAGTCGAAATCAGTCCGAACGCGGTATCTCTGGAGGTGGGCAGGACGCAAGGGTTCGTTGCGACCGCCAAGGCTTCCGACGGCACCGTGATAAGCGGCGTCAATTTCACGTGGTCCAGCAACAATACCGCTGTCGTGACCATCAATTCAGCCGGCGTGGCAACCGCGGTAAGCGCCGGCACGGCCACGATCAGCGCTACTGGAAACGGCATTACGAGCGGACCTGCGACGATCACGGTCACCGTGGCCGCCGTGGCCAGCGTATCTGTCAGTCCATCCTCGACACAGGAATTGATGGTGGGTGAAATGGTGACCTTCACGGCAACGGCCCGGACAGCGGGAGGCGCCGTCCGAGATGGTGTCAGCTTCTCATGGGCGAGCAGCGACACCAGCGTTGTGACCATTACTTCCGACGGTGTGGGCACAGCCGTTGGTGCAGGTACGGCTTCGGTCCGCGCTACGGCGGACGGCATTGCGAGTTCGCCGGTAACGATAAACGTGGCCGAACCCCCGCCTCCCGAGCCGGTGGTATCGACGGTGACGGTGAGTCCACCCTCAATGATGATCATGGTCGGAGGCATGTTCCAGTTCACGGCGGTTGCCACGACTTCCGACGACATGGTGATTGATGACGTGGATTTCACCTGGATGAGCGACGACGAGGAAGTCGCCACGGTGGATGAAACCGGGTTGGTAACGGCAGTCGCCGCCGGTACGGCAATGATAACGGCCACGGGGAATGGCGTGACGAGTATGCCCGCGACGGTCACCGTGGCGGAATCGGTGCAGGAAGTCGACAGCGTAGAGATCGTGGACGCGATGCCGGTGATGCTCGAGATAGGCGGTACGCACCAACTCATAGCCGTCGCCCGGACTTCAGATGGGACCATGATCGGTGGTGTGACCTTCGCGTGGTCAAGCGACGACAACGAGGTGGCGACCGTTGATTCAACCGGGCTGATTACCGCGGTAGGAGCAGGCATGGCGGATGTTACCGCCATGGCAGAAGAAACAACTTCCGAACCGGTGAGCGTCACGGTTGCCGAACCGCCAGAAGTAAATCGAGTTGCCGTGGAGCCGATGACAGCGACGATCGAAGAAGGTGAGATGCAGCAGTTTACCGCGACAGCCTATGACTCGGACGACATGGAGATCACGGGCAAGACCTTTACGTGGAAAACCGGAAGTACAACCGTAGCAACCATAGACGAAATGGGTCTCGCTACCGGCGTGGGTGGGGGATCCACGACGATAACCGCAACGGTTGACGATATATCCGGTACGGCCAAGTTGAAGGTGACCGGGCAGCCGGATCCTGAACCTGATCCCGAACCCCCGCCTGATCCGCCTGATCCGCCGCCTCCACCTGATCCGCCGCCGCCCGAACCAATGGTGGCATCCGTGACGGTGAGTCCGCCGTCGGCGTCGATTGAGGAGGGCGATACGCAGCGGTTCTCTGCGACGGCCTATGACTCGGATAACATGGAGATAACTGGCAAAACGTTTACGTGGATGAGTAGCATGACCTCCGTTGCCACGGTAAGTCCATCGTCAGGGACGGCTACGACTGCTACAGGGGTCGATGCCGGCTCCACGACGATAACGGCGTCCGTGGACGGCAAGTCAGGCACCGCGACACTGATGGTTACCGTGCCGCCTCCTGTTGTCGATCGGGTCACCGTGTCCCCATCGTCTCCTTCGATCGAGGAAGGCGATACGCAGCAGTTCTCTGCCACCGCGTACGATTCGGATGACATGGAGATAACAGGGAAGACCTTTGCCTGGTCGAGCAGCAACACCACGGTCGCGACCATCAACAGCTCGGGTTTGGCCACGGCAAGGGATGCAGGATCCACGACGATAACGGCGTCCGTGGACGGCAAGTCCGGTACGGCGACCCTGACTGTGACCGACCCCCCGCCGCCCCCTGTGGACCGGGTCGCGGTGTCACCATCGTCCCCTTCGATTGAGGAGGGCGAGACACAGCAGTTTTCGGCTACTGCCTATGCCTCGGATAACACGAAAATAACGGGCAAGACCTTTACCTGGACGAGCAGTGACACCTCGAAAGCAACGATCAACTCCTCCGGGTTGGCTACAGGAAAGGATGCAGGATCCACGACGATAAGAGCATCGGTGGACGGCAAGTCCGGTACGGCGACGCTCACGGTGACGGCACCACCTCCGCCGCCACCGCCTCCGATGTTGAAGAGTCGAACCGCAACGATTTCGGGCAGTTATTCAGCTGCTGGGAATGTAACATTAAGTGAAGTTGCTGGCGGGCAACTCAAGCTGACAATAACCGGTTTTAGGAGCACTGCGCCTGATACGTGGTTGGCGCTATCAGAGAATCCGAACATTGACTGGGCCGTGGGAGAAACTTTGCCCAGCACCGCGCGCAGTTTCGGCGAAGTTACAGGTATGACTAGTATTACGAGTACGTTCACACCCCCATCGGGCAAGGATATAGACTCCTACGACTATGTCATCCTCTATTGCAGGGCGTTCGACTTGCGAATTTCCTCGAATGCTCTGAGTAACTAGACCACAAGGGAGCAACAATATGATACGGATGATCTTCTCCATGTTCATCGTTGCAGTTGTTATCTGCCATACTTCCGCAACCCACGCTGGAGGATGGACACAACCGAAGGGCAAAGGCTATTTCAAACTGAGCCAGCAGGTAGTACGGGCAGACGCAATTACGCTTCCGAATGGCAAGCGTCATGACATACCCACCACCGTCAGTGGATATACGACAAGTCTGTACGGTGAATTCGGTCTTCTCGACCGCGTAACGTTGGTCGGTTACATGCCCTTTTATGCGAGTTTCAGCGCGGATGTGGACGAGATCCCCTCATCGTCGGGGATTGGCGACTGGGACGTAGGGGTCAGGTTCGGGATCCTCACCGGAGGACCAACGGTGGTCAGTCTGCAAGCCATAGCCGGATTGCCACTGGGCGATTCAGGGGACGATATCATTCTTTGGACCGGCGACGGGGAATTCAATCAGCATTTCTCCCTACAGATAGGCCATTCGCTCTATCCTGTACCCGCCTACTTGAAAGGTGAGATCGGATTCAACAACCGGAAGAGCAGCGATAATCCTGAAGACGATTATGCTGACGAACTACGGTACAGTCTGGAGGCCGGATACACGATAGCCGAGCGATTAGGCGTATCGCTTTGGCTTCGTGGTGTCGAAGCCCTCGACAGAGCGGATGACGAATTTCACCCGCGCAACGATATCGAGTATCTTTCCTTTGGACCCCAGGTGAGTTTCTACGTTACGCCCAATGCGGGGATTACCGCCAGCATGTCGAGATTCACTCGAAGCCATAACATGCTGGATGCACCGACCTGGGAAGTCGGATTGTTCCTGAAACTATAGGCAATTACAGAGGACTGCGGCAATCGGACCAATCATGAAAACCGGTCCTCACCACTGGCCCGGAGGTTTCGAATCAGCTCGAACAACCTTGAAGATGTGGTTGTTCTGCATCCTCTAAGGGACAGCCCATGTCGAAAATCCTCTTTACTGCCGCGATGCTCGCGGGATTCATCCTTCAGACCAGCACTGCCGTCGCCGGAGGATGGACCCATCCCAAGGGCAAGGGCTACTTCAAGTTGAACGAGCAGATAATTCGGAGCGATTCGTATTTTGAGCCTTCCGGAGACAGGATAGACATAACGGACCAGAGCCGTTATACAACCAGCCTGTATGGTGAATACGGCCTTGCAAACCGGTTGACGCTTGTAGGATACATTCCTTTCTACCAACGTATCAGTGAAGACAGGCCCAGGTCCGATACCAAGACGGGTACAGGGGACTGGGAACTCGGAGCCAGGATTGGATTGATCACCAACAGGGCCACGGTCGTAAGCCTTCAGGTCATGGCCGGATTGCCGCTGGGAGATTCCTTTTCCGAACAACAGGAAGTCGGCCTGTTCACCGGCGACGGTGAATTCAACCAGTTGTTCTCCCTCCAAGTCGGTCATTCCCTGTGGCCGACACCGGGTTATCTTAAAGGCGAAATAGGCTTCAACAATCGGGAGAGCGATTTCTCGGACGAGATACGGTACGCCGTGGAAGCGGGATTCATGCTCAGCGAGCGTGTCGCTTTTTCCGGCTGGATACGCGGCGCGAAGACGGTCGGCAAGGATGACGAATGGACCCTGAACGACCAGCAGTACGTGTCCTTCGGACCTGAGTTGAATTTCTATATCACGTCAAACACGGGGATCACCGCCGGCGTGACGAAATACGCGGGCGCACACAATCTGCTGGACGCCCCGGCCTGGGACATCGGACTTTTCCTGAAGTTGTAGTTCCGCTTCGGGTAGCTATACCTGTATATTTCAAGGAAACTGGAAGATAGCCATGCCACGTGGAATCCGCCTGACCTTTGTCGAAGAGGGTGTTTCCGTCGATGCCGAATTGCTTGAGGACGAGGCGCCGGAGACCTGCCAGACGGTCTGGGATGCGCTTCCCCTCGAGGAAGAGGGCATCCACGCCGTGTACTCGGGCAGTGAGATCGCCTACTTCCTGTCCGAGGACATCGTCATTCCGCCCGAGAACCTGACGAGCCGCACATTGCCCGGTGATATCTGCTACTATCGCCTGGAGCCGGGCCTGATGCACGGGTGGCTGGACGGCATCACCGAACTGTGCTGGTTCTACGGCAGAGACGGCCGCCCCAATATGCCGGACGGCCCCGTCGCGGTGAATCTCTTCGCCCGGATGGTCGGAGACGCCAGCGATTTCTTCGCAGTGTGTTACCGCATCCGGCGGGAAGGGGTGAAACGCGTTCGGATTGAGCGAGTGGTCTGAATTCGAATCGCAGGAAATCACCTCCTTAGTTCGTCTAACATAACACACAGTCACTTTCAAAGCGTCAACGGTAAGGCGGAAACTCCTTCCGGCCGGCCGGTTCGTAGCGTACAAGGCGTAGTCCGGCCAGTCCGGCCCTCCTCCGTCGTGGGATCTTGCGCGGATATGCGAATACATTTCAAATGCTTTGCGGCACAGCTTTGTCTTCTCTGTCTGTTGCTCGCGCGTCCCGCTTTCGCCGACCAGATAGACGGGGCCAGACTCTATGAACAGGCCTGTGCGGCATGCCATGGTTCGGACGGACGGGGACGGGCGGTCGAAGATCGCGGATTCGAACTGGAGGTTCCAGACTTTACCGACTGCGAGTTCGCCTCCCGCGAACCCGACCCGGACTGGCACGCCGTGATTCATGAGGGCGGGCCGGTGCGGGCCTTCGACCGGATGATGCCGGCCTTCGGGGATGCCCTCACGGACGAGGAAATCTACGCCATTCTCGGCCACATCCGCACCTTCTGCACGAACAAGAACTGGCCTCGCGGCGAATTCAACGTGCCCAAGCCCCTGTTTACCGAGAAGACGTTTCCAGAAGACGAGACCGTAATAAACCTCAGGCTGGATACGGACGACAGCAAGGCCGTAACCATCGAGCCGTTGTACGAGAAGCGATTCGGCCCCCGCGGCATGATCGAAGTGAAAGTTCCTTTCGGCCGGCGCGAATCCCGCCGGGACGGCAGCACCAATATCGGCTTCGGAGATCTTACACTCGGCTACCGATATGCGCTCTATCACAATCTGGATCGAGGAAACGCCTTCAGCATTGGCGGCGAGATCGTCCTGCCCACCGGTGACGAGGACGACGGTTTCGGTGCCGGCTCGACGAAGCTGGAGCCCCACGTTTCCTTCGTTCAATTATTGCCGGGCGACGCCTTTATCCAGTCCCAGGTACAGGCGGACTTCGCCGTAACGGGGTCCGTTGAGGACAAGGGTATCGTACGGACCGCGATCGGCAGAACCTTCACGGAGGGCGAGTTCGGCCGGGCCTGGAGTCCCATGATCGAGTTGCTTGCGTCCCGCGAACTGGTTTCCGGGGCCGACATCACGCTCGACCTGGCACCTCAAATGCAGGTGGCTTTGAATACGCGTCAGCATGTCCTGATCAACGTGGGGGTACGGGTTCCGGTCGCCAATAGCCAGGGCCGTAAGTCACAGATCGTCATGTACCTGCTGTGGGACTGGTTCGACGGAGGCTTCCTCGATGGCTGGTAGCTATTCGGGCAGGTTGTGGACCAGGCTGTGGGCGTACATCACGCTGGGGTCGCTCGGCAGCCTGATCTGGCTCGCCTGGGCATCGGTGGAGGCGCAGTCCGTGGACCACAGCACCTTCGCCACTTCGGATCAGTGCATCGCCTGTCATAGCGATCTTGCCGACGCGGATGGGACGGACGTATCCATCGGTCACGTCTGGCGCGGGTCCATCATGGCGAATTCGGCGCGCGACCCGTACTGGCAGGCATCCGTGCGCCGCGAGGTGACCGACCATCCGGAAGCGCAGGCGGAGATCGAGGACACCTGCTCGACCTGCCATATGCCCATGGCGCGCACGCTGGCGAGAGCGGACGGCGGCCTCGGTAAAGTATTCGAGCTCCTGGAGGCCGCAAGGCGGGGTGACGAAAGGGCGAAGTGGGCGCTAGACGGCGTGTCTTGCACCACGTGCCACCAGATCCTCCCCGAAAACTTCGGTGAGACATCGAGTTTCGACGGAAACTTCGTTATACGTTCGGTGGTCGCGGGCGGTCCGGGCGATCCGGGCGATCCGGGCGATCCGGGCGACCCCAGGATCTTCGGGCCGTTTGGCGTGGACGACGGGCTGAGCCGGATCATGCAGTCGGCCACGGGTTTCCTGCCCGACAGTTCCACGCACATCCAGCAGTCCGAATTGTGCGCCACCTGCCACACCCTGTTCACACCGAGTCTTGACACGGAAGGACGGGAGGTGTCCCGCTTTCCGGAGCAGACGCCCTACCTCGAATGGCGGCACAGTGCCTTCGCGGATTCCCTGAGTTGCCAGTCCTGCCACATGCCGGAGACTTCATCGGCGCCGATTTCCTCGGTGCTTGGGGAACCCCGGGAGGGCTTCTCGCAACACGTCTTTCGCGGCGGCAACGCGTTCATGCTGCGTCTGCTGGACCGGTATCGCGACGAGCTGCTTGTCGCTGCGCCGTCAAACGATCTTCAGCGGGCCGCCGAAGCGACGCGAGAGCACCTGGAGACCGCCACCGCCCGGTTGGAGGTGCTGGAAGTATCTCGCGAGGACGGCCAATTCCTGATCGATCTCGAGGTGACGAACCTGGCGGGCCACAAGCTGCCCACGGCCTACCCGTCCAGAAGAGCCTGGATCCACTTAGCGGTGCGCTCCGCGGACGGAAACCTGCTGTTCGAATCCGGCGCCATGCGCTCCGACGGAAGTATCGAAGGGAACGACAACGACGCGGACGCGTCCAGATTTGAGCCGCACTACCGGGTGATCGACGACCCCGGCCAGGTGCAGATCTATGAGCCGATCATCGCGGATGGATCGGGAAGGGTCACCACGGGCCTTCTTACGGCGGTCACCTATGCCAAGGACAACCGTCTGCTTCCGGAAGGATTCGACACGGCAACCGCCGATGCCGCCATCATGGTGCATGGCCGGGCGCGGGAAGATGCGGATTTCCGGGCCGGCAGCGACAGAATCCGATACCGGGTTGCAGCCCCGCCAGGTGTGCGGCAGATCAATGTTCGGGCGCGGTTGATGTTTCAGACCATCGGGTATCGGTGGGCACAGAATCTCGTCCCATACGAAGCCTTTGAGACCAGGCGCTTCGTTACGTACTACAACGACAACGCGGCGACTTCGGCGAACGTGCTCGCCGAGGCCGTCCGTAGCCAGGACCTGCCATAGTTTTTGGATCCGCCACGCGTGGGACGCGTGCGCCGGTGCGAAGGACGCGCGCGGACGCTGGCACGAAGGTCAGCAGGCTCCGCGGTCTGTGTGGCCACGGTACCGGGTCACTGTCTCACCTGCCGACTGTCGCCAGGTCCGTTGGATTCGACCACGCCTTCGTACCGTCCGGCGCGATGATTTCAAATCGGACCCAGCGGACATTGGGCCGCAGCGTAAACGTCGCCTTATCGAAGGTCTCTCCGTTGCCCGGCCTGTACTCCGTCCCGTGGGAATCGAACACGGCCAGGATGCTCTGCGCCTCCGAACACCGGATGTTCGCCTCGACCACGCGATTCCCATCTCCCCGATCGTCGACCCGGCGAAGCTGGATGTCCCGGATCTCGGGCCCGGAACTGACGTAGGCGCAGCCCCTTTCCAGCGCGTCGATGATCGCCTTCGCCGATCGTTCCCTGACCTTCACCATGTTCCAGCCGCCGTAGGTGTCTCTGTTTTCCGACTCGAGTGCGTGGGAATCGTCGTTGGCCAGCGCGGGGATCGGCCTGCCCAGGAGATCCATCCAGTCGTCCCAGTGCACGGAGGATTCACCGCGGCCGGCGCAACGGCAGGTGGTGTTGAAGACTTCGACGCCCGCCAGCCCGTGCAGGGGAAGGGTATCCCGGAGGATGTTGACTGAACTCCAGTGGGGATGGGCCAGCCATATCGAGCCGCCCTGCCGCCTCACCTCGTTGATCACGTGCTGCGGTGGCATGCGCTTCGAATCCATGTCTTCGTCGATGTTGTAGGCCAGGAAATGGTGGGTCTGGCCGCCAAAGGGGTTTTCGGGGTGGATTTCCGCACCCTGCACCAGCACGAAATCGCCCGGTGCGCGGACCGTATCGATGCGGGTGATCGTGTAGTGGTCGGAAATGCACAGGAAATCATATCCCTGGTTGACGTAGCCGTCCAGCCGTTCCTGCGGGGACGGTTTCCCGTCGGAATTGGTGGTGTGGGAATGCAGGTTGCCCTTGAGCCAGAAATATCCGTCGTCGTCAATGTCGAAAGGGCTGGAAAGCCCGTCGCTCGCCATGGTATGCTCTCCCTTGAGTCTGGCGGTGCCGAGTTGCCGTGAATGAAAAGACTACATGTGGCTGTTTATCGTTACAGCGCACATTCCGTTTTGCCGTATGTCTCTACGTGTTTCCGCATCAGCCCGGCGTCAAGCGTCAGCTCGGTGTCAAGCGTCAACCCGTCCGCGAGCATCGGCGCGGCGTCAAGCGTCAACCGGCCTCAGCCCAATTCAGCCGTGTACGTCCTGCCGAAGCGGTCCGTCGCCTCCACCACCACCCGCCCGGCCCCGGGTGACACGGGCGCATAGAACAGGTGATTCGTGGTGACCGGTTCCACCCATGGTCGGCGTTCGGGTAAGTCGGATCCCCGGTGCAGGGATTCCGACAGGGGATCGGTGCCCGGCCGGCGAGCCATGGCGCCTCTGCGCATGCCGTCTTCGTACCAGACGACCCGCCACTCGGGGTCCCAGTCCCAGACGTTCGCGACGATCTCGTCCGGCGCCCCCGGATCGCTTCCGCGGGGGTAGAGCCGCACCTGGTGGTTTTCGTCCACCCCCGTGGACTTGTAGCGCCATCGGATGTCCGAACCGTCGACTTCGTAGACGCCGTACCCGTTGGGCGTCCCGTCCCAGCAGATGGGGCCGCTCCACCAGGCGCCGCAGACCGTGCCCTGGACGATCTCGTGCACCCCGCCTTCGAAGATGTGCTCGTGTTCGTGCACGTGGCCGGAAAACACGTGGGCCCGGTAGGGTTCGAGCAGGCGGTACATGCGCTCGCGGTTTACGGTCGTGGCCGAAATGGACGGACTGTCGTCCCCGGTTCTTATATGACGCGTGGTGTACTGGGGGATGTGATTGAAAACCGCCACGGTCCTGCCGGGTTCGATCAGGGCGAGGTCCTGGGCGAGCCAGTTGAGCTGATCGTCCGTCACGTAGCCGATGTAGCCTTCTCCGTGCCAGAATACGTTGTCCAGCACGATGTAGTGGACCGCGCCGCGGTCGAAGGAATAGTAGTTGGGGCCGAAGTAACGGCAGAACGTGCGGACGGACCCGTCGTCGGACGGTCCGAAATCCAGGTCGTGGTTGCCGACGACCTGGAAGAAGGGCATGTCCATTCGACGCACGCCCCGTTCATACTCGGGATACAGGGACAGGTCGTCGAACATGATATCCCCGCAGCCCACACCGAAAAGCCGGCGGCCGGCGAGCGCGGCGGCGGTCGTCTTCACGTCCGGCACGGTCTCCGCGTGGAACAGTTCCATCTCGTAGGCGTCCTGGGTCTGGGGGTCGGAGAGTACCAGGAATCCGTGGCGTTCATCCGATCCGTCCAGGGCCGCGAGATCGAAACGGGCGGCCATCTCTCCCGACTCGTCCGCCATGATCGGCCGGTAGAAGGAGGCCGTACCGCTTGGATTCTGCCCGATGGCGTATCCGTCGGGGGTGGAGATCGATACGAAAGACTGAAGCGTGTTCGAAACGAGTTCGAAACGTCCTTCCGCGTCCGTTGCGGTAACCGTCAATCCGTCCGTGACCGCCACACCGGCCAGGCCCGAGCGTCCGGCGGTGACGCGTCCGGAGACGCGGACAGGGCGTACGGCGCTGCCCGCGGAGACTTTCGCCTGTGGCGCGTACGGGTCCGCCAGCGCGGGAAAGGGAACGGACATCGCCGCGGCCACGAAGGCCGCCTGCTTGAGAAAGGCCCTCCGGGTCAGGGCTTCCCGATCTTTGGACCTGGTCGATGTCCCATCTGCTTCATCTGCGATCTTTTT
>JAPOYX010000275.1 GCA_026706345.1 Gemmatimonadota bacterium
TATTGGGAAGAGAATTTTGGTCCCTTCCTGAATTGGAAACGCCTGCCGGGCGACTCGTGAAATGGACTGCGGCGAAGGCCATCGTCCTCCTGCCGGCGACCGTTACGATCTACGTACTGGGCGCCATATTGTGGGTGTTGGCGGATACACCGGGCGCGCTGTCGCCGGCGGAGCCCGCACAGGTCCGGTTCTGGATCGGGACCGCGATGGCGGTGGACGGCCTGTTCCTGGCCGCGTGGACCATGGCGCTGTTCGACCGGATCGGGAAGGGCACGCCGGCGCCGTGGGCTCCGCCCAAGAAGCTGGTCGTCCTCGGACCCTATCGCCACGTCCGCAACCCCATGAATTCGGGTATGCTGCTCATGATCGGCGCCGAAGCCCTACTCTTCGGCTCGTGGCACCTGGCAGTCTGGGCGTGCGTGTTTTTTGCGGTGTGCGCGATCTACTTCCCATGCTACGAGGAGCCGGGACTCGAGCGGCGGTTCGGAGACGCCTACCGGCAGTACAAGGCAAACGTCCCGCGCTGGATACCGAGGCTGCGGCCGTGGGAGGCACCGTTATAGGTCCCTGCGTCGGCATGGACCGCCGGGCGATTCTGTTTTGATCGAAACAGGAATATGCGTATCATAGAATGTAACATGGTTCGTATCCGACGCGCTGACCATTACCCGTTGGACGACAGTCGGAGCGTGAATGAAGACCGCCGTTTTGTTGTCCTCGCGAGATCTATCTGGGTTATTGCCCACGAGCCGTATTCGCGCTATCCCCTCCCTTAGGCTAACTTCCCCGATTCTTTTCCTGCTGGTGTTTCTGGCGGTGATCGCATACCGCGGTGGCGGCGAAACGCCCTCGGTGACATCCGACTGCGTGGATTGCCACCGGGAAGCCACACCAGCCATCGTCACGGACTGGGAACTCAGCACGCACAGCACGAACGGGGTGGACTGCGCCATGTGTCATGGCGGCGGGCACCGCACCGAGGACGACGTCTCCCTGGCCGGGGTCGCCACGCCCGATGTGTGCGCCACGTGCCATCCGATCCAGGTCGAGCAGTTCGCGGGTGGCAAGCACGCGCTCGCATGAGCCAGCATGAACGCCATGCCGACGACCCACTTTCTGCCGATGGCCCTGACAGAAGGGATGAAGGGCTGCGGCGGTTGCCACCGCATCGGTCTCAAGAGCGAAGAGGAGATCGAGACGATCAAGGCACAGGACGGGCTGTTCGGCCTGTCGTCCTGCGACGTCTGCCATACCCGTCATCTCTTCGCGGCAGGGCGGAGTAAGTGGCCGAAGCAAACTGAGCGGCGGCGCGGCCGAAGCGGCCGAAGAAGCTGGAGCGACAAGGACGGGAGTCGAACTGAGTGGCCGGATTGACCGGATATACCGTCAGCCTGATCGTCCTCGCGGTCGCCACAGTCGCCATGATCGCGGTACTCCTGCGGCGGCCGGACATGGCCGCGTCGGCCGGCGGCATGGTATTCGCGTTCTTCACGTTCTTCCTTCTGCCGGGCGTGGCCCTGCTCGGCGGCGCCGTGCAGCACTACGAGCAGGCCAAGACCACGGAATTCTGCGTCTCCTGCCACGTCAACCGACCCTACGAGGAGAGTCTCTACATCGATGACGGGCGGTTTCTGCCGGCCGCGCACTTTCAGAACAGGCGGGTTCCTCCGGAGCGCGCCTGCTATGCCTGCCATTCGGACTACACGATGTTCGGGGATGTGGACGATAAGATCCGGGGCGTGCGGCACGTCTGGCACAACGTCTGGGGGACCTGGTCTAAACCCGTGGCGTTGTACGAGCCTTTCGAAAACACGACCTGTCTCGCATGCCACGCGGGTGCGCGTTCGTACGAGGAGCATCCGGAACACCGGCCCTATCTTCGGGAGCTCCTCGCCGGTTCGAAATCATGCGTGATGTGCCACAATCTCGTGCACGAGGTGGACAAGCTCGATCGATTCGGGAAATGGGAACCGGAGGGCGGTGAATGAGGGGTCTATGGAGAGCCGGCCAGGAAAAGGGATTCGCCAGGCGCCTTCTGGTCTCGGGTTGGCTGATGGCGGCGGGCCTGATCGTGGTACTGGCGACCCTGTTCTGGAACCATCCGGTCTCGATGACCGTGTTCCTTTGCCTGGGGGCCGTGCTCGTCCTCGCCGGCATGTCGCTTTTCCTATGGTCCGTCGTCTCCGGCCGCGGGTGATGTTTCCTGCAATGCACTACCCGGATTCCTGTTCCCCGTCGTCCTCGATCGGATGTAGATCGATCGGGGTGAGCACGCCGTAGAATCCGTATTTCGTGCCGCGCCGATCCCCCTTTCCAGGCGGAAAATACGCTTCGATCAGGGCCAGCAGCCTCCTGCTGAATTCGGCCGCCTGTTCTTCTGAGAGGCGTGCGCGGTTGTGGTTGACGGACTCCTGGTAACACGGGCCGTACGTCCCTTCGGCCGCTTCGCGAAAAGCCTGGTTGAACTGGAAGGCAATTTCCGGCGGTATGGCATCCTCCTTCTGATCGCCCCGTTCGGGGTGCTCACGGACGCGAATCACGCCGGCCGCCGGCAAACCACGCAGGTCCCCGGGACGCGCACCTTCTTCCAATACCACGACGCCCGTCCGTGCCAGCATTTGCAGGTGGTACAGTACCCGGGCGTCGGTAACGTCCAAAGCCCGTGAAATCTCCGCGACCGACTTTCCCGCTCCGAGGATTTCGAGGATTCGCCAGCGCAGGGGGTCGAGGATTACGTCGGCGCGATCGTCTTCGATGACGAGCGCCGTGTCCTCCGAAAGACCGGAAGGGAAGTTCAGTTCACGCCAGGCAGTCATTCGCACCTCCGCTCGCTTGAGTCATGGTCGCCCCGGTTTGTGAACGGGTTACGGTCCGGGATTCAGGGAGTTGCCTCGCAGATGGCAAGCTATGGACCTGCCGACCCTGCGGCGACCTCGACCTGGACGTTCAGAAGGCCCGCTCTCTGATAGTAAACGTAGCGAAAACCGATGATCCTCCGACCTGGATAAGGTAATCGAAGACAAGCTCAACTGAAAGGGTGTAAATCCCGAATTTCCAGAAGACAGAATGGCTTGTTACCATCTTTGATTTTCGTGTTCGACCATCGTAGTCGTCGAGTTACCACGCTCGATCCTGGTATGATCTATGAATCAACCGCATAACCTCTGACCTGATCGGCCGCCTTGTGAACGATCTTCATCACGTTAAACCGATTCAAGGTCATCGCGGCCGCTGGGAAGGCGCATCAGGCACTCGCATCGTTCTGTCTGCCAATCGCTTACCCCGTGATTCCGCACGCCTCGTCCGTCAGGCTGTCGTAGTAGTGCACGTACATCACACCGTCGATTACGAGCCGGTCGGTGTGCGGCAGATCCTCCTCCCACGTCATTTCGACTCCCCAGGAGTGGGGCGGCTTCTTCCGCTTTCCCCAAAGGTTTCCGTTGTAGCGCCTGAACAGGAGCGTGCGGCCCGTGCGGGTGACGTACGCCATGACCAGCACTGTCCGTTCGGACGCATCTTCGTCGATGTCGAACACGCGCATACATTCGAACGCCCGGTCGCCGATGCGCACCGTGTAGAGGCCATGCGAGAACACTTGTGGTGCATCCGGGTTTTTTACTAACGTTCCGTCCGATCGCTCTGTCAGGAAGCCATTGTCTTCGACATGCCGAGACGACATACCCCAGTCCCATCCAAAGTCCTCATCAAGATAGGTCAGGAGTTCTCTGGTGCCGTCGGATTGCATGCTCTCGACGGCCAGCCATTGCACCTCCGTATCCGCCATGCGGCCCCAGACCCTGGTATGACGACTCCTCTTCTCCGGATCGTAATTGAGGGGAAGGAGTCCGTCCCTATCCCGACAGCGTTGTTCCTCGACCTTGATCTCAACGCACTCCCGTCCGTGAATGATGGCGCGCCGGCAGGCGGACATTTCCTTTACTTCCGTCAATTTCCACGCGGATCCATCGCAAGTCGGTTCGTAGTCCGCCCATCGCACCTGTTCGCCGATTTCTGGAACGATGAACCACCAGGACAGCTCTTGAAGATCAATGGAGAAAGGGGCTCCCGGACTTCTCGCGATGGAGATCTCGGGCCGGTAATCGGGAAAGGCCTCTTGCCTGGTTTCTTTTTTGTCTTCACTCATCGTGATTCTCCTTCCAGTCGTGGTGACGCCCAATTCGCTTCGAACCATGTCGCGGCCGTGGGACAGCCGCCGCTTGATGGTTCCAGCCGGGCAGCGATGCCGGGCCGCTATTTCCGCTATGCTCAATCCGTCCAGATAGAACGACCTCAACGCCGCTCGTTCCTCCTCGGGCACGTGATCGAAGGCTTCGACCACATCCGCCGCTGCCAGGCGTTGCCGGGCCGCCGGCACGCCGTGGCGGTTTATCATCGTCGCGAGCGCCTCGACATCGACAAAGCGTTCCCGGCGTTGCGTGGAGCGCAAGTAGTCGGCGCAGCGGTTGCGTGCCACCTGGTAGAGCCATGCCCGCGCGTGCCCGGGCTCTTGAGCCCGAAGCCCCAGCCATGCGTGCACGAGCGTTTCCTGAAGCACGTCTTCGACCGCGTCCGCCGACCCCAGCCGATCCCGGATCAAAGCGGCCAGCGATCGCTCGTAGCGCCGGATCAGGACCACGAAGGCCTGCTCGTCGCCGGCCCGGACCCGTCGGACCAGTATTTGATCACTGAGGAACCCCATCAGATCGCTCTCCCTTCATCTAACAGGGCGACTTTCGACGGGGAAAGGTTCAGGGGGTGCAACAATTCGTTGCCTTGAGGAGGGCCGCCGGCCGAATCATCCGCCGCGTGTTCCCGATTCCGGCCAGTCGGCACCGGCTCCCGGGCCGATAACATGCCAGTGCATATGGGGTGTCACGCCGGGCGACGCTGCATTCGTCCTGACGTAGAATCCACGACCATCCAGGAGCCCAAGGGAAATCGCCGTCTTCTGTATGGCCCGCATCATCGAAGAGAGCAGGTGCTCCGTCCAGGGCGGCCTCAGCCATAAGTCCCGCTACGTGGGCTTTCGGTACCACGACCACATGGACTTCGGCTACGGGTCGCGGATGGTGGAACGCCAGGACCAGATTGTCTTCATGTACCCGTTCCACATCAACCCTTCCTGAAAGTACATCCTCGCAATACCAGTCACGCCGCGCCACTGGAGACCTCCGATTTGAATGCTGATCGCTCAAACATCAGGTTCGTCTGCGTTCACTAATTTAATGGATGAGGCGAACCACGTTAGTTTATATTTGTTTGAGTTCGGCTGTAGTCTACGGCAGCGCAGAGGGTGGGTATGGACGGGGCCAATCAGAGGAAGAGAGTAATGGCGGAGATATTTTCAATCATGCGCGTCAGTCGCCTGAGGCGGGCTGCTGTAAAGGCCAGAGAGCTTCCCTTCGAAGAGAGCGACTTTTGGCCGGAAGGGTACCTGGCCAAATGGCAGCAGCGCATCGCTAGTACACACGCCTACGACCTGTTGCGTGTCTTCGATACACTTTGGCTCAAGCCAGGATTCGAGCTGCGTGTGTCTGTATACCGGTCGGGCGGAAACGGAAACGGCGAGATCTGGGCGGTGCCGACCGATAACCAACCCGTTGATTCGGGTGAAGGTTCCGGGTCTGAAGAGAAGCGGATGGATCGCTCATCCGAGGTCGTCCCGCTCATGCAAGCAATAGAGGGCGACGGGAGTCCCTGGTCCTACGTGTCTGCATCGATCCTGTCCCGCGAGGCAGAGGAATTCGGAGCGATGTGGCACGGGTGTGAATGGAGCGACCAGAAGATTCTCTCCAAACCCCCGCGGCAGCGCGATAACCAGGATTTGGTCGACACGCGGGAGCGGACAGGTGAGGCACCTGCCGGTACATGGACCTGGTGCGGTGCTGTTCCTCGTAGATGGGAGCCTGCTTACGCGGACACTGGAACGAGCAAGGTGGTTACTTTGCATATCTTCAATCCTGTCGGTGGATATAGAATCTACCAGGCCACGGACACCTATCCCGCCGGCAGCTACGATGCCGAGACCGAAGACACCGTATTGTGCTGGGGCGAGGGGGGTATCATCTACTGACCGGCCACGCGGTTTCCTGGGGTCACGCAGACGGTATCCACCGCCAATTGAACCCATTACCTGTCAGCCTGCGCTTGTATACCTACCGCAGGCCCGGTGCTCATCCGACGAGTCGCGAGTCTGTCGTGCAGGACTGTGTGCTACTCGAAGGCATACTCCAGCCCGTCCATTTGCACAGGCCAAATCTTGCGGATTTCAGCGATTTCATTTGACGGTGACATGACCCTGTGGGACTTCCGGAAGGTCATGAGGCACTCCTTAAAGAAAGCCCTGCTAGAGCTGCGCAGGCTGATTCCGTCAAAGCGCGCCCGGGACCTCTCTGTGGAGGGGATGATTGCGATTCGCAACCAGGTTGAGGAAGAAGTCAAAGGAAAGGTCTGGAACCACGAGGAAATCAGACTGCTCGCATTTGAGCGGACGCTCGAGAGCATAGGCTCTCCGGACCGGACCGTGGCGGCCCATCTGAATGCGTTGTACCTGAAACATCGCTTCGAAGACATCGAGTTGTATCCCGACGTCGAACCCGCTTTTGACCAGTTGGCGCCTCGTTACAAGCTGGGCCTGGTGTCAAACGGGAACAGTTACCCCGAGCGATGCGGGCTTGAAGGACGTTTTGCCTTCGTGGTGTTTTCACAGGATGTACGGGTCCGAAAGCCCGACCGCAGGATTTTTGAGATAACCGCGCGAAAAGCAGGTTGTCCGTTGGACGAGCTTCTGCATGTGGGGGATTCGCTTGAGAACGATGTCGCGGGCGCGCATGCTGCCGGAGCGAAAACGGTCTGGCTGAACCGGGAAGGTATGGAAAACAGCGCTGAGATCAGAGCCGACGTTGAGATAACCTCGTTGACCGACCTGCCTGGAGTTTTAGGGTCAGGTGGAAATTGAGGGCAGATCCTGGCTAGAACCCGTAACTGAGACCCAGTTTCAGGATCGGATACATGGACGCGACGCCGGGGATGTCTTCGTTGGCCGATTCGGCCTCCGCATCCAGGTCCATCCTGAACTGCGGGTCCGAGGATGCGGGACCGGTAGCCTCAAGGCTGAATTCCGGCGTCCCGTGATAGGCTATCCCGACATCCAGTACAAAGCCGAAGCCGGATCCGGCGGCGTTGCCCCACCCGAGACCCAGGTAGGGGGCAAACTTGGATGTTCCGAGCGCGCCGCGGGTCGTTCTCACCTGGGCCTTCGTGCATCCGTTTTTCCCGAACTCCACATCTTCCGTCGGAGCACCCTCGAGTCCAAGCGACCCCCCGAAGTAGAGTACGCCCGCGCTCAGACGGAAGCCGCTTTCGTTCGGATACAGATCGAGCACGGCCGTCACCGCGGCAGCGGGAAGCTCTACATCCAACTCCACATCCTCCACGGTGGCCTGGAAGTTGACCGGCTGTAAATCGATCCCCCCTCTGAGGTGGATCCGACCCCCGATCGGCGTTGCGACCTGCGCTCCGATCCCGAGTGTTCCCACGTGGACGGATCCCTCGACTCTTTGCGCAAGGGCGGGGGATACATCTAGGCCCAGTAGCAGGATCGTCATCAAACCAAATGCCAGGTGTCGCATAGTGCTCCTTTTGTTCATGTTGCTTTATCCTGTAAGGTTCGTTCGTTTGGAATGCTCAGTCTATCGCCTCAACTCCGCTCAGGCACCGGTATCCCATACCGCTGCAGCGTGGTTTCCAGCGTCGGCCGTCCCAGGCGGATCCGGCCGTCGTTCAGCAGGTAGGAGAACAGGTACCCCGCACCGAGCATGAGGATCCCGATCAGGAAGCAGTACATGACCGCGCGATCCGGATAAACGTCTTTCAGGTACCCCACGTACAGCGGGCCGAAGATCCCCGCGGCGGCCCACGCGGTGAGCACTGCGCCGTAGATGGTGGACATCTTCTTCGTGCCGAACACGTCGAGGACGAAGGAAGGCATGGTGGCGAATCCCCCGCCGAAGCAGAGCAGCACGTAGCAGACCAGGGCGGAGAAAATCCACGGGTTCGTTTCCGTCATCAGAATCCCGAAGACCACCATTTGGCTGCCGAGCAGCACCCTGAAGACCGTAACCCGCCCGAACCGGTCGGAAAGCAGCCCCCAGAACAGCCGTCCCAAGCCGTTGCAGATCGAACTGACCGCGATGAGCGTGGCGCCGTACTCGGCCAGCGTGGTCGGTTCGATGGAGTCATCCGCCAGGCCCCAGATCTCCTGCAGGATCTCCGACTGGAAACTGACGACCGAAATCCCGGCCGCGATGTTGAAGAAGAAGACGATCCACATGAAGACGAACTGCGTGGTGCCCAGGTAGGTGCGTGCGTGCTTCGGTTCGTCGGCCTCGTCCGAAGCGGTCGTCCCGGCAGTCGACGCAGTTGAAGGCGGCGGATCGGTCAGCGCCAGGCTGCAGGGGATGAGGATCAGGGCGAATATGATGCCGAGCCAGATGAAGACCTCGGGCAGGGCGCCGGCGGTCCTGACGATGAGGAATGGCGCCAGGCCCTTGCTGAGCAGAAAAGCCCCCACGCCGAACCCCATGACCACGATGCCGGTAGCCAGTCCCTTGCGGTCCGGAAACCACTTGGCGACGGTCGCGACCGGCGTGACGTAACCCAGCCCGATGCCCGCTCCGCCAACCACGCCGTAACCGAGATAGAACAACGGGATGGAATCCAACTGTAGCGCGAGGCCCGAGACCAGGTACCCGCACGCAAACATGAAACTGCCGATCAGCGCGAGTTTGCGCGGTCCCATTTTCGGCAGCATGTTTCCGGCCCACGCCGCCGACACGCCGAGGGTAAAGATGGCGATGCTGAAGGCCCAGGCCGTCTCGGTGTGGGTCCAGCCGATCTGGCGCACCAGTATCGTCTGGAAGAAGCTCCAGGCGTAGACCGTCCCGAAACAGATCTGAAGCGCCGTGCAGAAGAGCGCGATGGCGCTTCGGGGAATGCGCATCGCTCGTCCTCCTACCGTGCGTTCTCCGGCGGTGTGCCAGGCGTACCCGAATCGGGCGCCCGACCGGAGATATGCTGAAAGAGGCGGGCCAGGTCGCCCACCTCGTCGTCGCGGCCAAGGAGATCGTCGGCCGTGGTGTCCGTCTCCTTGTTGCCCGCCAGGTTCACGGCGTATGCGAGCAGCTCCGCCAAGGGTTTCGCGGCGAGATTGACCAGCCAGATCGACGCGAGGACACCCACGACGAGAAAGATACAGATTAGAATGACCTGCTGCCCGATGGCGCGTTGGATCTTGAGGGCGACCTCGTCCTGGTCCATGCCGACATGCACCGTGCCCGCGACACCGGCCAGGATGGGGCTGCCGACCTCCAGGAAATCGCCCAGCCCCGGGATGCTACGCTCCACCGGCTCGGTACTCGCATGGTCGCTCGCCAGTATTTCCTCGGGAATGCCGGGTACGAAGGTATGGGCGAGGTACTCGCCGTCCTCGCTGGTGATGTAGATGTACCGGATACCCTGGATCTCGACGAACTGATCGATCATCGACTGCAGCGTGGCCAGATTCCGGTTGAGCAGGATGTCGACGCTGGCATCGGCGACGCTCTTGGCAATGTTCTGGCTGTTGGTCTCGTACTCCGCCGTCAACTGTGTATCTACAGTGTATATACACAGGGCGGACGTACAGAGGACGATGACGCCGAAGAGCAGAAAGATACCGAAGCGGGTGCGCTGGAACAGTTTTTGGATTTTCATGCTAGGAAAGCCAGCCTTGCCAGTCGTCCAGGGTCACGAAACGACCTTCCCGGACGACGGTGTAGTAGACCGTTTGCAGCCCCTGCCTGCGGTCCGGCCCGAACGAGACCTGCTCACCGATCCCGAGATCGTAGTTATTGACCGAGAATACTGCTTCCTCCAGGCCGTCTCGATCGGGGGCTTCTCCCAGACGGCGCAGGATCTCGGTCATCAACTTGGCGTCCAGGAACCCCTCCAGACTGACGAAGCTCTGAGGAAACGGAGTATACGGCTCCTGGACGAGCTCTTCGGGGACCGCCGGATCGTAGCGTTCCATCAGTTCGCGGTACTCCTGCACCGCCGGAATGGACGTGTCCTCGTAGCTCGGGACCACCTGCGAGTTGACGAGATAGCGGGAGTAGGTCTCCACGTCCTCCCCCAGGTCGCTGAGCAACTGGAGCATGTTCTCGCTCCCTACGAACGAAAGGTTGGCGATGGGAACCCGGAGGTCGCGGTCGATTGCGTCCCGGGCGAAGGCCGCGCAGGCCGCGTACGACCCGATGCAGATGACGGCATCCGGAGAATTGGACTTGAGGATTTCCACCTGTTCCCGCATGCTGCCGGTGAAACGCTGCCCCCGGCGGTACGTCGCCTCGCCGGCGAGGCGCTCGCCGTGCCTGTCGAGGGCCGCCCTGACCCCGGCCCAGCCGCTTCTTCCATAGGCGTCGGCCTGGTAGAACACGCCGATCCGCCTTTTGCCCGCTGTGAGGAAATTGTTCACGAGCCCCGCAGTCTCCTGCCGGTAGGACGCCCGGAGGTTGAAGGCGAAATCACCGTACGGCGGCTCGCGCTGGGGCTGGGCGCCGGTAAAGGGGAAGAACAGGTAGACCTGCTCGTCCTGAAACTTCTTCAGCAGGGGCAGCACGCGCGTTACGGTCGGCGTGCCCACGTAGCCGAAGAGCAGGAACACGTTGTCCTCGAGCATGAGCTTCATGGTGTTCCGGACGCAGGGATCCGGCTGGTATCCGTCGTCGTAAAGCTTCAGGGTGATCTTGCGCCCGACCACCCCCCCGTTGTCGTTGACGTGATTGAAATAAGCCATGGCCCCACGGTACAACTCGCTGCCCAGTCCCCTGGAGGGGCCGGAAAAGGCAGCCGACATACCCAGAAATATCTCGTCATCCGTCGCGCCTTCAAAGCCGGTTCCGCTTCCCATTTCCTGTGCTGAGACCATATTCAGTCCCCCCAATACGGTATCGGCGTCCTTCAACCCCGCGCAGGAGACCGCCAGGAGTCCCGCGAGGCCGCGGCGCAGCATGGTCCTCCGCGTCAACAACGGCGCAGGCGACCCGGGCCTATCCCCTGATTGACCTTTACCGTCACGCCCATTCATACGCTTCCTCGTCATCAATTGAGCCGTGAAGGATCCTGTTCCTGCATCTCACGGCCGTCCGGCAACCGTATCCGGGCCGATACTATGACTATACCGGGAATCGCAGTACAATTAGCTGGTATGGGAAATGTATCAATTGTTTCCGTCTTGGAAACTGTTGTAATGATTCAAAAGGATAAAACCGGTACCACCGTGTTGCAAGGTATTTTTGCGACCCTGTGGATCGTGCCGCGGCCTACCTTCTCATGCGGTCCGGATCGAATTCGTAACTGCTGTACGGTTCCGGCAGACCGTTGTTCGCCACATCTTCCATCACGTCGCAGAAGTACTCCAGCTCGGGCAGCGTGGTGTAGAGATTCGGCGTGATACGAACCCACGTTCGACCGGAGTCCTCCCGGTCGTACCGGCCCCGGGAAGTCCGGACGTGATGTTCATTCCAAAGGTAGTCCCGCATACCGGTCGGATCCGCCCCTTCGATACCGACCCCCGCGATACAGCAACTCATTTCGGAGGCCGTCGGGGTATACAGACGTATTCCGGGATGCATCCGAAGCCGTTCCGCCCAGTAATCCTTCAAGTAACGAAGCCGTTCTTCCTTGCGCTTCGGTCCGATGGCGTTGTGAAAGGCGACGGCCTCGCCGATGGCGAGGAACGGCGCATGGGATTGGGTGCCGACGGACTCGTACTTACGCATGCTTGTCCTGGGGTTGTACCGCCGGCTCGTGGCGGGTCCATACAGCGGTTCGATCTTCTCGACGTGATCGCGCTTCATGTACAGCAAGCCGGTCCCTTTCGGCGCACTGAGCCACTTGTGCAGACTCGTCCCGTAATAGTCGCAGCCCAGGTCCGAGACCTTGAAATCCAGTTGGCCGACGGCATGGGCGCCGTCCACGACGACTTCGATGCCGTGCCGATGGGCCAGGTCGCTGATACGCCGGATGGGGAACACCTGGCCGGTGGTGTACGTGACGTGGGACACCAGGATCACGCGGGTCTTCGACGTAATGCCATCTTCAATGACCTTCACCAGCTCATCCATGGACCCTGCGGGAAAGGGTACCGGCACTTCGACCAGCCTGATCCCTTCCTTCTGCTCCCGGTTACGCAGTGCATGCAACATGGAAGAGTAATCATGGGTCGTGGTGAGCACTTCATCGCCCGGCTTCAGGGGAATGCCGTAAAGGACCGTCTTGAGCGCTTCGGTGGTGTTGCGTACGAGGGCGATTTCATCGGGGCTGCTCCCGAACAGCCGCGCAACGGACTTCTTCACGGTACCCACCTGGTCCCTGGCCTTGTCAACGTACACCCCGTACGGGTTTTGTTCCTGTTCCCATATGTATCGAACGACCGCTTCGGTGACGACGCGGGGCGAAGGGCAGGCGTAGCCGTTATCCAGGTTGATCAGGCTGCGGTTCACGGTATATGCCTGCTTGACTTCGCGCCAGAGCCCTTCGTCACGTGCGACCTGTCGCGGTGTGAGATCCGCGATTTCACTTACCGCCGCCTCGACGCTCCGGAAGGAATCGGAGCCAAGGAACGGTACCAGACCGGCCGTCAGACCGGCGGTTTTCAGGAAATGACGCCGTTCCATGGTATTAGGACGTCCCGTTGGACGGTCGTCTGCATCGTTTTC
Organism: Gemmatimonadota bacterium; assembly: GCA_026706345.1. Classification (NCBI taxonomy): domain Bacteria; kingdom Pseudomonadati; phylum Gemmatimonadota; species Gemmatimonadota bacterium. Next base: position 12,759 of record JAPOYX010000275.1, read on the forward strand.
CGTTCTCATGAATATACTCCTTTGATCATCGATGTCGCGCCGGCATCCTTATTCCAGCATCCTGGTTTCGGAGCGGTACTTGAAAAGGGAATGCATCCTTGACTGCGTAATAAACAGTTTTACACATTGGATACCCAGGACATTCAAGCCGGAAGCCAGCAACTTGAAAACAAGGATCATCCATGGACCCACGCCTTCGCCAGAGCATGAACGCGTACTACAACGAACGGGCGGCCGAGTTTGACGAGATCTATACGTTGGGCAAACCGCCCGGCACAGTCACGGATCCGGAGCTGTACAAGGAAGAGGCCCGGTCCCTTGGAAACCTCGTCCGGGAACACTGTCGCGGCAGCATCCTGGATATCCCCAGCGGAACAGGCTACTGGCTTCAGTTTTATGCCGCCGGTTGTTCGTCCATAACGCTCGTGGACCAATCGGAGAACATGCTCGCCGAAGGACGGGAGAAGGCGCGCGAGCATGGCGTCGAGCCGATCACCAGGTTCATGGAGTCCGATGCCCTCGAGGTGTCATTCGAAGACCGGACCTTTGACTCCATCTTGGTGGGATTCTTTCTCAGCCATGTCACGGACGGTCAAATGGACCTGTTTCTCCAAAGCCTGCGGAACGCGCTGAAGCCGGGCGGCCGCGTACTCATCTTGGACTCCGGCTGGACGCGGTACCGCGGATCCCGGCCCAAGGAAGGCACCACGGTACGTACGCTCAATGACGGCAGGCAATTCGAGATCTACAAGCGGTACTTCGATAAGGCCGATTTCGACCGGTTGTCGGAAACCTGCGAATTGGATTTCACTGTGCAATTCGAGGGAAATCTCTACCTCGGCGTCACGGGAACGGTGCGCCAATGAGCGAGATCATGCGCGCCCGGGAATCAGCGCCGGATGCACACGCCCGGGGATCAGCGCCGGATTCGGAAAACCTGGAACCGGATAACCTGCATCGGGCGACCATCGAGTACTACAACCTGCGGCAGGTCCATGGCGACATGCCGCACAGGATCCCACGGGGACCCACGCCTGATCTGCCCGCCGAACAGGCCAGGATGGTCCGGGATTCGCGGGAGGCCATGCGCGGACGCAGAGTGCTCGAGGTAGCGAGTGGTACGGGATCGGCGACCAGGGAAATCGCGATGACCGCGGCTTCCGTTACGGGCATAGAGATCGCTCCCAACATGTTGAACATAGCCGCGGCAAGCGACAACCCGTCCAACGTAAGTTACCTGGCAGGCGACGCATTCGACCTTGAGTCCATAACGACAGGCAATAGTTTTAACGGCGGTTTTGCGGCAGGATTTCTGCACACCTGTCCTTCTTCGAGATACGCGGAGTTTCTGAATGGTTTCCACGCCAGGTTAGAGGGAGGATCTGTCGTGTTCATGCGATCGTCCAGACCGACGAGCCCTGACGCTGTAAGCAGGCTCTTCAGGGTAGCGGGTCACGCGGACCAGTTCATGATGCGGCAGTTGTCCGACGGTTCCGAGTACGTCATGGTCGAGAACGATCCGACCGAAGATGAACTCAGGAGCGTATTCGAACCCCTGTCGAAGGATCTCAGGGTGCATATCGGCAACTACTGGTGGTGGATCCGGTACGAGTTGCCCTGAGGACGCTTCATGTTTGAGATAGTGCGGCATGGCCACGCGCATGAACTTCTGACGCGCTCCGGGGCCTTCCTGGAAAATCGCGAGAGTGAGAACAACCTGCCTCTGGGTCTGGCGCACACACTCGCCAGGGATCCCCGGTACTATGGCGACGATCCACCGCTGCTGCTGAGCATATTGGAGAACGGTAACCCGGTCGGCGTAGCGGTCAGAACGCCGCCCCACCGAATCGTCCTGAGCATATTTGACACGGTTATTGATGCTGCCGTGGATCGACTCGTCAAACACCTGCGCAGCAGCGAGTTGCCGGTTCCCGGAGTCGTCGGGCCGGAGAGGGAATCAAGGTGTTTTTCGGACACCTGGAAGAAGGTTTTTCCCGATATTGCCGCAACGGTCTCCACGAGGCTGCGGATATTCGAGGCGCGAAGCGTCGTTGACGTGCCCATTTCGCCGGGGCGGATGCGCCTGGCCGAATTGGAAGATCATCCACTGATGGCGGAGTGGATCGCGGCGTTCTCCCGGGAGGCGATAGGGCAGGAAGCCGATCCAACTGAAGCGCTGGCCAAAGCGAAGAAGTACATCGGTGAAAGGAATCTATACATCTGGGACCACGAGGGACCGGTATCGATCGCCAGGGAATCCAGGGCCATGAAGAACGGTACTGTAGTCACACTGGTGTATACTCCACCGGAATCCCGCAACCGGGGATACGCGACTTCGTGCGTTTACGAGTTGACGAAAAAACTGCTTGCGGGCCGGTACAGGTTCTGTAGCCTGTTTACCGACCTGGCGAATCCGACCTCCAACCGCATATATCCAAAAGTCGGTTATGTGCCGCTGGGCGACACGCTGGAATTCGATTTTGATTACACGGCAGTACCTGCCGGCTGCTGACCCAGTGCTCGTACATCCACTAACTCGCGCCAAAAGGAGCGTCAAACACATGGCGAAGATCACTGAATTCAAAGGATACACCAGCGACGACCTGGCCAAAATCCCCGATATCCCCAAGCCTGAGACGCCGCCGGATCCCATGATCGTCAATGCCCAGGACGGCGTGCCGGTCGTCTATCCCGGTTGCAACGGCCTGGGGGTCAGGGTGGTACACCCCGTGAATCCCAACGCCCCCGCGGAGAACATGGGGCTGGTGCTGTTTTATGTGCCGCCTCATGTCGTGCTCGAACCCGGTTCCCATCCGACCGAAGAGACCTATGTCATCCTCGAGGGGTCGGGGGAAATGACGTTCGCGAATTACAAGCGCAATGTGAAAAAGGGCGATTTCGTCTATCTGCCGCCCTGGTGTCTGCATGGAATAGAAAATACAGGGACCGAAACCCTTGTCGTACTCATCTGCACCTCTCCTCCCAATCCGTGAGTTCAGGGAGGACGGTTATTCGAAACGTCGACTCCGTAAGATCGTTACGACCCGCCTTTCAGATGGTCCGGCAACGCATCGGGTTGCCGGGTCAAGGAGGATAAGGCTATGAGTTACTTGACTGAGCAGCAACTCGCCTTCTTCGATACGTTCGGTTACCTGGGATTTCCCGGTCTGATGGATGATCGAATCGACGAGATCATCAACGACTTCGAAGAGGTCTGGACCAGGCGCGGAGGGGGGCACAACGGACGGCCTCACGACGGTAAGGAACGCTCCTGCATCGTGCCGTTCATCGACCAGCATGAGCGGCTTTCTTCGCTGCTGGACGACGAGCGGATCAAGGGAATAGCCACCGATCTGCTAGGCGACGATTTCAACTACATGGGCAGCGACGGCAACTACTACGCCGGCGATACGAGGTGGCACTCCGATGGATGGCATCCCGAGATTCTACACATAAAGATCGCCTTTTACCTGGATACATTGACGCGAGATACCGGCTGTCTGCGGGTGATTCCCGGCAGCCACAAGCGGGATGATGTATACGGGGCTGCCTTGCAGGAAAACGTCGGCGAGAGTACGTCTCTGTGGGATACCGCTCCCAAGGACGTGCCGGCGATGGCGCTGGAGACCCGGCCGGGCGATATCGTTTGTTTCAACCACAACACCAAGCATGCCTCATTCGGCGGGGGTGGGCGCCGGCGGATGTTCACCATGAACCTGTGCCAGCGTTATCCCGAGCGTCTCGTCCCGGAACTGCGCGACTACATCAGCGGGGCTTCCCGCTTCTGGCTGGACGAAGCGTATGGCGAAGCGATGCTGCGAACCGCTTCTCCCGACCGTTTGCGCCATCTTGAGCAGGTCATGGCCAACGACGATCATTTGCCGGAACTCAGCCGGCAGGCCAGGGAACGCATGAGCGAACCGTCGCGAGGCTGATCTCGAAGATTGTACTCGCTGTATTTACTTTCGCGCGGCGAGGTGCTGACGGACTTCCGGTCTTCGTGCGCCCTTTCCTCAGGTCATCTTCCACTTCGTATCAGGAATGTCGCCGTGCTGGACGCGCCGCTCCAGTATAGGCGTCTGGCGTAACTCCCGGATCAGTTC
>JAPOYX010000276.1:0-925 GCA_026706345.1 Gemmatimonadota bacterium
TACCACTTGTCGGCAAGAGCGGCCGGCGCCGTCGCCAGGGCCATCGCCGCAAACGCTGTCAAACCAATGCTGAACTTCTTCATCGCTCGACCTCCCGATGTGTCAGTGCCGGCAAGGGACCGAACGCCGGGAAACGCCAGGGTTTCGCAGGCCGGTCCCCGCCGAACGCCTGAAGCCGTGGAATTCGAAGTCAGGGTAGAGAGGGCCGGGCTGTATTGTAAAATATGATTTTATGGTTATAAAATTCGGAAAAACAGATTCACCAGGAAGCCACCGGCAGATCGGTTTTGCCATTCCGGTTTCTCATTTCGGACGCTATGCACATACTCATCTACATGGCCACGTTATTGCAGGGCACGAGTACTGGACGTACGGGCGGGAGCAGCGGTTCGGTATGCCCATCGATTCAGGGTGGCTGGTCTTGTTTTCCGAAAGATCGATACAATCTATCTGATTTTCAGATAACCCATGCAATGCTGCCCCGAAATCGCGCAGGTCGCGTCCACAACGCCATCGTCGGCGGGTATCCGGATACACCGGCCGGGCGATCGTCTTCGTCTTTGATCGATGAAATCGCGCTCTGAACCGTGCGGACATCACCTGACCGTGGCTGGGCTCTCCGTTCGCCCTGGCCGGACGCCTGCCCCTATATCTCCGGGGCCGCCGCCGCCAAGTCCGCCGGCGTGCTCGCAGCACCGGGGGCATGCGCGCTTCCGGATGCCGACCGCAATCGAACAGGACCGCCATGGGGTGCTGCGCCCCGACTGTCGCAACTACCGCCGCCCCGACCGGCAGCCGCCCTTGACCGCCTGTCGACCGCCCCTCACTCAGAAATTGACTTGGATGAACAGCGGCGTGTCGCCGGCCTAACGGAGATTCCCGAGCAGATGGAACCGTCTCTTCGCCAGTTTCGTTACTTTATCGC
>JAPOYX010000276.1:935-2033 GCA_026706345.1 Gemmatimonadota bacterium
CTTTATCGCAGCGGCCAACGCCGGTCAGATTTCGCAGGCTGCAATGGATATCAATGTCTCCCAATCCGCCATCACAAATGCGGTCAGGGCGCTGGAAGAGATGATCGGATCGGCCTTGTTCGAACGTCACGCCAACGGCGTGTCCCTGACTTATGAAGGAAATCTCTTTCTCGACCATGCCCGCCATGTTGTGGCATCGGTCGAAGAAGCCATTCGCCTGCCGAGACGCATCCGCGAAGACGTGAGGGGCTCGCTCAACCTTGCGGTCAGCTATACCGTCGCCGGCTACTTCATCCCCGTTCATCTCGCCCGGTTTTCCCGGGCATTCCCGAACGTCAGGATCGACATGGTCGAATCCGATCGCCCTCCCATTGAGGAAGGCCTCATCACCGGCGGCTTCGATCTCGCCGTAATGTTGACCTCGAACATAGCGAATCACGAGGAACTCTCGCACGAAACCCTGCTGCGATCCCGAAGGCGACTTTGGGTCGGTGCGAACCATCGCTTTCTCCAGCAGCCGTCCGCAAGCCTTCAGGAAATTTCCGCGGAGCCCTACGTTATGCTGACGGTCGACGAGGCGAGCAACACGGCGCAGAGATACTGGAAAAAAACGCCCCACCGGCCCAACACGATCTTTCGCACGTCATCGGTCGAAGCGGTTCGGAGCATGGTCGCGATCGGCATGGGTGTGGCGATCCTCTCGGACATGGTCTATCGGCCATGGTCGCTCGAGGGGCGCCGTGTCGAAGTGATGCCGGTTTCCGAACCGGTCCCGACCATGGATGTGGGGTTTGCCTGGTCGATCGGCGCCGAACTCAACGAAGCTGCCAAGGCGTTCATTGAGTTCCTGCATCTCGCCATGGGCGTCGAGCAGCAATAGTACGATGCTGGAATGTCCGGCAAGGACACGCTTCGAAGGGTGACCGGGCGCCTGACACGGCTCGGCGAGTCGATTTCATACCCTCGGTTGTATTGTCGAATGAGTCTTCGATCCCCGAAATTCGCAACGTCAATGGCTCGGTACGCCAAACAGCATCCGCCAGCCGTGCCGAACGACATGCCGCCGCCCTGCTTCTTGTGGCGTCCGGCTCCGCAACC
>JAPOYX010000277.1 GCA_026706345.1 Gemmatimonadota bacterium
ATTCCCGATAGAAAAGAGTGTCAAGCACGGGGCGCCGTACAGATCATGTTCGTTTCCGAGATATTCCATTCCATACAGGGCGAGGGCCTGCTGTCCGGCGTCCCCTCCGTCTTCATCCGCACCTCGGGTTGCAACCTGCGGTGCCGCTGGTGCGACACGCCCTACACGTCCTGGACACCCGAGGGTGTAGAGCAGACGGTGGACGAAATCATGGCGGACATCGCCGGATTTTCGTCCCGTCACGCGGTGATCACCGGTGGCGAACCGCTCCTCATGAAGGATCTGCCTGAACTGACAGAGACCCTGGGCGCAGCGGGATATCACGTCACCATCGAGACTGCCGGCACCGTGTATGCCGACCTGCGCTGCGACCTGGCCTCCCTCAGCCCCAAGCTGTCCAATTCCACGCCCTGGACCGAGGAGAACGGGAAATACGCCCGGAACCACGAGAAACTTCGAATCAACCTCTCCGTCCTCGACAGATTCATGGCGACCTACCCCTACCAGCTCAAGTTCGTGGTCGACCGGCAGGAAGACCTGGACGAGGTCGAGTCACTCCTCGAGGACCTGGACGAGGTCGATCGCACCCGGGTGCTCCTCATGCCCCAGGGTCGGTCCGCGGAGGAGCTGAGCAGCCGGAGCGCATGGGTCGCCGAGGCCTGCAAGTCCCGCGGCTTCCGGTACTGCCCCCGGGTACATATCGATCTCTACGGGGACACGCGCGGCACCTGACACCGGGCCATTTCTTGCTTGTTTACGGGCTTCTTCCCACATATCTTGTGCCGTTACGTTGAAGCCGGCAGGAACGGCCGGATCGGCAATTTACGTTTCATCCAGGAGTAGTAATGAACGACCCTGCCAGGGACTGGGACCGGGGACTCGTGAGCTATCCCGATCCCAACGTGGAGATCATCGATCCAGGGTTCACGCCCTACGTGCTGCACACGGCCGGGATCGAGCGGCTATTCACCGGGACGCGGTGGTCGGAAGGCCCCGTGTGGATCGGGGACGCCCGGTGCCTGGTCTGGAGCGACATCCCCAACAACCGCTTGCTGCGCTGGGACGAAGAGACCGCCGCGGTGACCGTCTTTCGCAAGCCGTCCAACAACACAAACGGAAACACGCGCGACCGCGAAGGACGGCTGGTCTCCTGTGAGCACGACACCCGCCGGGTGACGCGCACGGAACACGACGGGACGATCACGGTGCTGATCGACCGTTACGACGGCAAGCGGCTCAACGCGCCGAACGACGTAGTGGTCCATTCCGACGGCTCGGTCTGGTTCACCGACCCCGGATACGGCATCCTGATGAACTACGAAGGGCACAAGGCCGAATCCGAACAGCCCACCCGGGTGTACCGGCTGGACCCGGCCACGGGCAATGCGGCCATCATCGCAGACGACTTCCTGCGACCCAACGGGCTCTGCTTCTCGCCCGACGAATCACGTCTATACGTTGTAGATACAGGCGCTTCCCACGACCCCGAGGGTCCCGCCCGTATCCGCGTGCTGGAGAACGTTGGTGGTCGCGCTACGAGTTCCCGCGTATTCGCCGACATGAAACCAGCCTCGTCCGACGGCGTCCGGACGGACGTGGACGGCAACCTGTGGGCCGCTTCGGGTTGGGGCGGACCCGAAACGAACGGGGTGATCTGCTTTTCGCCGGAAGGCGACCGGCTCGGCATGATCCACCTGCCCGAGCCCTGCGCCAACCTGTGCTTCGGCGGCGTGAAGAAGAACCGCCTGTTCATGGCCGCCAGCCAGTCCCTGTATGCCCTCTATGTCGAAGCCCAGGGAGTGCAGCGGCCGTGACGAGTCTACACGTCTCCGGTAACGGGTCCATGCTCATATTCGACTTCGACGGAGTCCTGCTGAATTCCGTCGTGGAGATGTCGATTACGGCCTACAATGCGGTGACCGGCGGCCTCGCCACTTCTCCGGAGGATCTGCCCGGCAACGCGGCGGAACTCTTCGTGACCAACCGGTACCACGTCCAGCCGGCCGGCGACGCGATCAATCTTATGGCTTGGTGCGTGGAGAACGCCGGCCTGCCCGGCGGTCACCGGCTGGAACCTGCGGCCTACCGGAAGATCCGGGATGCGTCGGACGTCCCTCTGGTGGAACGCACGGGGCAATTCTTCGCGGCGCGCAAGCGGTTCGTCGCCCATGATCCGGTCCAGTGGCGATCGCTCAACACGGTATATCAGCCGGTCTGGGACGAATTGAAGGGGCAGGACGCCGAAGGGATCGTGATCCTGACCAACAAGAACCGGGAGGCCACTGTGACGCTGTGCCACCACTTCGGCCTGCCCGTCCGTCCGGAGAACGTGTACTCCGGCGATCACGGAACGACCAAGATAGAGAACCTGCTGGCGATCCACGCGCGGTTCGACCGGGAGCGGTACGGATTCGTCGACGATTCCATCGGCAACCTGGAGGAACTCGACGCCCGTTTCAACGCCGATGAACCCCGTTTGGACCTGATGCTGGCCTCCTGGGGGTATATAGGACCGAACGACCACGAGTTGGCGCGCCGAGCGGGTTACGCCATCCTCGACCAGGCCGGCCTCATCGCCCTCATCCCGTCGATGAAAGGTGTCGAAACGGGAAGTCCATGAACCGGAAACCGCCGAATAACCACAGTTGGAAACGCGAGCTCATCGACCGTTTCCCGGACTTGCGCGTCCTGGTCGTCGGGGACGTCATGCTCGACGTTTACGAATTCTGCCGGACCGGGGACAGCAAGCCCATCGATTCGGAGAAGGCGGGCAAGCGGGCCTACAAGGCGCAGGAAACGATCAAGGTGCTCGGCGGCGCGGGCAACGTGGCCGCCAACCTGGCTTCCCTGGACGTGCGGACCGCCCTCGTGGGGGTGACGGGCGACGACGAACATTATTTCAAGATCCGGGACCTTGCCGACGGTTTATCCATACGGCACGGTCTGATCCGGGACGAGAGCCGGCCCACCACCACCAAGGTCCGGCTTTACCTGGACGACGACTATCTGTTGCGCCGCGATACCGAAAGCACCGGCCGGGTGGACGGCCGGATCTCCGCCGCGCTGGTGAAGGAAGTCCTTCGCGCCTTGCCCGAAACCGACGCGGTTGTTCTGAGCGACTACGACAAGGGCGTCTTTACCGCGGAGAACGCCGGCCAGATCATCGGCGAATGCCGCCTCCACGAAATCCCCGTCGTGGTCGATTTCAAGCCCGGCAACCGGGCGGCCTTCGCCGGTGCGGACATCATCGCGCCGAACGCCTCCGAAGCCGCCGCGCTCATTGGCGGGTTTTCCACGGACCGGCTGGAAACCGACTGCCGCCGCCTTCACGACGCGCTTGGTTGCCGCAATACCGTCGTGACTCTGGGCGAGCAAGGACTCTGCGGCTTCGGAACGGGCGGATTCTTCCATGTTTCCGGACATCGCGTCGTACCCGTGGACAGGGTCGGCTGCGGCGATACCGTGCGGGCCGGGCTCGCCATCGGCGCGGCCCTGGGTCTTCCCCTCAGGGAGGCCGGAGAACTGGCCAACGACGCGGCTACCGTCATCGTGCAGAAGCCCGCCACGTCCGTGCTTTCCCGGCGGGAACTCCGCGATTTCGTGTCCCGTAAATGCGCAGGGGAAACGCAATCCGAGGCCGTGCTCGCCGGGCGTGAAGGAGAGCCGTCCGAGTAACGCGCCGGGCAGACATGGGAACCGCGTGTTGCCGGGGACGTAAAATCGTGTACATTTAGCACAAATCGGGTTAGTATCGACATGAAAGCCAAAGCGTACGAGAGGATGTCCGGCAGGAGCGGGTTATGATCCGCCTCTATCTGTTTATCGCGTGTCTCGTGCTGGTAACAACGGCCTGCAAGTCCGGACCTACCGTGGATGGCGCGAACGTCGAGACCTTCGACGCATCCATAGCCGAGATCAAGGCCGCCCTCCCCGAGGACGACCAGGAGAAACTCGACGACGTGCTGAATGCGTTCGAGTACCTCTACAGCGACAACGTGATCAGTTCGCTGAACGCGTCGGAGGCCATCCGGAACCGGGTCCGCGGCCGGCTGGACGGCATGGACGCGCGAGATATCTTCGCTGAGTGGAACGAAAGGGTGAACAAGGCCATTACGGCCCTCGAGGAGAAGAAGGAGAACACGGATTCCGCCATGGCGAGTCTCAAGGACGTGCGGGTAAGGGGGGTCGAGTACTACGTGCAGCGGGGCCAGAACGTCGTGAAACTCTCCATTCACAACCGTACGGAACACCGGATCTCGAAGGTGTATTTCCGCGGATCGCTTATGAGAAGGGAACCCCGCAAGTGGATCCTGGACGACGATTTCAACTACAATATCCGGCACACGGAAGGCAAGGATCTGGGGCCGGACGAGCGGGCCGTCTGGAATTTCGCCCTGCTGTCGCCGGTATGGAGGAACGCCCCGGAGGACGTGGACAACCTCTTCCTGTACGTTATCGTTACGCGAATCGACGGGGCGCCGGAGCAACCCATCTACGATGCGTATACGGACCGATTTACACCCAAGGACAGGCGACGCCTCAGAAGGCTCATTTCCCTTAAGGAATCCATCGGGACGTTCGAGCCCGAACCTGAGGCGGAGCCCGAGGAGACCTCCCTCCGGAACTGATGCCACGGAAACCCGGCATCATTCCTTTGAAACGGCTTCTATCTTCACTGCCGACGGCTTCTAGCTCCACCGCCGTCTCATTCTACTTCATCCCTGACCGCCCGCCCCATCCGCCGGACCGATATACCGGTCCACCGTATCGGCGAAGATCAGGAACTGCGGATTGCTTCGGTGGGTCTGCCGCAGGGCCTGCACCGTGCGGCCTTCCGGCCCCTCTTCGTGAACGCCCCGGCAGTACGCCTCCATTAACGAAGATTCCAGCGGCTGCCGCGAGTCGTGGAAGCTGTCCGCGAAGAAGCCGAAAATCATGCCCACGATACCGATGCCCACCATCATCATCAGGACGGTAGCCCCCTGTCCAAGGGGGGTGACCGGGTACTTGTCCCCGTACCCCACGGTGGTGGAGGTCACCACGGCCCACCAGATGCTGTCGCCGTATACACTGAACACCTCCGGCTGGGCGCGGCGTTCCACCTCGTAGATCACGGTGGAACTGATCATCAGGTACATGATCGTGATGAGGAAAATCGGCACGACCCGGATCCGATTGGTGTACATGGATCGGGCGAACTCCGCCAGCTTGGGGCTGTACCGGAACATCTTGAGCAGCCGGAGCGTCCGCGCGCCGCGGACCAGGCCGAGTTGCTCCTGGGTCAGTCCGGGATAGAATCCGATCCAGAAGGGCAGGATGCTGACCAGGTCGATCAGCCCGAGGGAACTGAACAGGTACTTGCCCTTGCGCGGCGCAAGCTTGATGCGCAGCGCGTATTCCAGGGTGAAGAACCCGGCGATGACCCGTTCGATCCAGATGAAACCGGCCCAGGCGCCTTCATCCAGGCTGCTGCGCGTCTGCGTGTATTGCAACTCGATGAAGTAGAGGATCATGTTGACGGCCAGCACGTAGGGACCGAAGCGGTGTACGGCCGCAAGGAGGTTGGAAAGGATTCCCGGCATGGTTTGCCTCCTGGGCGAATGTGTTGGGCTTATCCTTGATGCGTTGGTTTGTCCTGATTGTGTTGGGGTTAATCTGTTTGATCGCGTTGCTGAGATCGTGTGACCAATTCAGGGTTACTGTCCCATATGAGAAAGGCCCACCGTCCGCCTTTCGCATCGGGTGAGCCTTTGAATTCAAGTCCTTCGACGGTCTCAGGACTTCCTGGAGCGCAGGGCCGCCAGCCGGTCCCGTGTCGAGGAAGCGGGCAGCGCGGGTTTCTCGGCCGCTTCCAGGGCCGCCGCGATGTTCGGATCGTCGGTGATTTCGGTCTGGCCGAAAGCGCCGATTTTCAGTTCCGCCGCGCGGGAGGTCGTTTCCGCCTTCTCCGTCTCCTTGTCCATGGCGTTGAGGGCCGTGTCGAGCCCGCCCAGGGAACTGCTCAGTCCCGCGGCCTGCCGCACGCCTTCGGCGCGTTCGAGGGCCCGTTCCTTCTTCATCCGGGCCTGCTCCATGCGGCGCTGGGCCTGCTTGAGTTGGACCTGGGCCTGCTTCAGTTTCTCGGCCGCCGCATCGTAAGCCTGGCGCAGCTCGGTCGCGAAGGCCTCCGCTTCCTGGTCCTCCCGGCGCTCCCGCTCGATCTCGGGGTTCAGACGCTCCAGTTCCGCAACCAGCTTTTCCAGGCTCTCCTCCAGCTTGGGACGCTGAGCCTCTTCCGCTCCTTCGAGCTGGCCTTCGAGCCGCTCGGCCGCGGCCAGGTACCGGTCGTACTGCGTCAACAGCGCCTGCGTCTCCTCATGGTCCTTCTTCACGTCCATCTCGGCCTTGCCGACCCGCTTCCCGAGCTTGTCGAGCTCCTCTTCCATGAGGGAGATCTGCGCCTCGGAGGCGGTTTCCGGATCGAAGGCCACCACGGCTTGGGTGAAGGACTCCAGGGCGTTGCCGGCCTGTTTCTTGCCGACGCGGGAGAGAAATCGCCAGATCATTTTTTCATCCTTTCTCGTTTCGAACCAGGTTCAAACTGCCGGATTCAGATTCTCAAGTTCAGGTTTCTGGGTTCAGACTTCCAGGTTGAGATTTCCAGGTTCAATTGAGCGGTCTATATGACCGTTACTTCCTCGAGCATCATCTCCACGCCCAGGTACAGTTCTATAACGCCCTCGCCCGCGCTGATCAACAGGAATTCGTCCACCCGTTCGGGATCCTCCGGATTGTAGGGGTCTCCGCTCGCCACCCGGAAATAGGACATGGCCTGCTGGGTTTCCTCGAAGATCTGCTCGCCGTACGCGTCGCGGATGATCCGTTCGTTGACCTGTATCGGCGCCGATTGCCCGTCGCCGTCCATCCATTCCCGCTGATAGCTCCGTTCCTCCCCATCACCGTGAAGCACTTCCGGTGAACCGATGATGCCGTCCTGGTCGTTCAACCAGAGTTCCCAGATCTCCTCAGAATGGGGATACACGTCTCTGTCGAGCGCGTACAGCCGGCATTCCACGGGCTCCCCGTGCTCCGCCACCACCTGGAGGAACGCCGAGGTACCCTGGAGATAGCACCGGTAGGCCATGGCCCCCTCGCCGAGGTCGATCTTTCCGATCGCCTCGATGGCCAGGGGAAAGGATGGTAAATCGAAATGGACGAGGCCGATAAAGGTGGACAGCCCGGCGCCGTCGATGTCCACCAGCCGATCGATGGCGACACCCAGGGGAAGATCCTGGTCCACCCGGGTCGGCTTCTTCCGGAAGAAACCGGCCGCCTCTTTCGCCTGCTTCTTCGCTACGGAACGAATGATGTGGAAGCTCATCGGGGCCCGCGCTACTCCTCGCCCACGATGGGCTTGATGTCGTCCATGGACCGCCACAGGGCATCTTCGAAGAGGGTCATCGGCTTGCTGCCGTAGGTATCCACCCACCGCTTGGACAGAATCAGGATGGCGTCCACCGTCAGCGTCTCCACGCTGCTGTCGAAATAGCCGAAGAGCCAGCCCTCCTGCAGTTCGGGATAGGTCTCGTGGGGGATCGTCGCCACCTCGTAGATCGTGTTGCCGAACTGATCCACGGCCGTGCTGAAATAGTGCTCATCCACGGCGACCATGCTCAACTGCGTTCCGTACTGCCGGTCGGCTTCCTTCAGCAGTTCGGAGTTGAGACCGGCGACGAACAGCATAACCGAGTTGGTGTTGCCAGCCACCTGGCGCAGGGCCTCGTCGTAACTGGCGAACCGCGTATTGAACTCCCCATACCGGGGATCCTGGAGGACGAAGCCCTCCCAGGCCCTGTGCGTCCCTGAGCCCCGGGGGCCGACGTACACGATATGGGTGTTCGGCTCCAGGTCGGAGACGCTCGCGATTCCTCCGTCTTCATTGACGATCAGTTGCACGTACTCGGTGTACAGCGTGGACTGCAGGCCGACCAACTGGTCTTCCGCGCCGGGGTTCTTGCGCAGGTAGGAATTCAGGATGTCGCTCTGCACGAGGATCGCGTCGACCTGGTTCTGCACCAGGTTGTTCAGATTCTCCTCGGAGCCGGCCGTGGTCTCGAGCATCACGTCGAAATCCGGCAGGTGGGACTGGAGGATCTGGCCGAATCGATGGTAGTTGCCGTTCTCCACCCCCGTGTTCACCGTGATGCGGGGTTGGTTCGGATCGGCGGTGGCCACGACTTCGGCGGCCAGGGCGATCGCCGGCGTCACGCCCGGCGGCAGGTATTCGGGATCCCGCGGCGTGCCTTCCAGCGTGGCGACCTGCCTGTCCAGTTCATCCAGCTTCGCGCGCAGTTCCGCGTTGTCCTCTGCCAGGCGCTCGGCCTCGCCGCGCCATTCCTTGTATCCCGCGTCGTTGGCGTGGTGGTGGGCCACAGCGTAGTGGCGACGGCTGCTCATCATGTCCAGCATGGACCACATGAACAGGGCGTCCCACATGCCGAAACTGGGGTATGACATGAAAGCGTATCCCGGAGTCCTCCAGCCCATGCCCCCGTAATAACTATCGCGGCCTGCGTAGTAGTTGTCATAGGATGTGCGATTCTGCGAGCCCCGGTTGTAGAGGCCGTTGTCCCGGTAGCTGCTCGTATTGGCCGCCGTGTTAGACGACCGGGCGAAACCGGCCTGGCGCGACTGGTGCGTGGCCAGGGACCTGCGGGCCGTTTCACTCTGTACCCGCCTGCCCATGACCGAAGACCTGGCCGTGGCCCGTCCCGTGGAGGCGCCCGAAACCGCACCGCCCGCCCGGGTCGACCGGGCCGCGGTGGCCGAGGACTGCCCGGCCGACGTGCTGCGCGCCGGCGTGGCGGATTGCCCGGTTGTACGAGCGGGTGTCTGCCGCGTGGCGGTGGTTGAACTCCTCCGGGAGAACGGGCTGCGGCGGCCGAAGGAACTGCGGCGGTTCCAAAGGGACCGCGAACTCCGGAAGCCACCGAACCCGCGGCGGGCGTACGCTTCCTCCGGACCGAATGGGCCGAACAGTCCGGTGATCTCCCGGATAGTTCGTTCCGAGTTCTCCGCACTTTCCGTGGTTGTCGCCGCGTAATCGTCCGAGCGCATCCGGTCGGTCATATCGGCACGCTTCCCGGCCGGAGTTATCTGCAAAAACCCGCCCGTCAGCACGAGCAAGCCGGCGATCATGACCAGTTTCATATGTCGAGACATGAGGTACTTCCCCTGTGTAGTCGGATTGTGTGTACGGATTCTGGCTTTCTAAAGATATAGACTTTCGACCCCGCGGGCAAGTTGCAAACCGGTACAGCACCGGCAATTCCGGCGATTCATTAGCGTGATCCGGCTAGGGCGTGTCCTGAAACCGGCAGGTCGGCCGGCCACATTTGTCCGCCACGGCGATGACAGAAGATACCGTTGACCTCGGCGCACGACGGCTATACCATATCGGACCTCGAATCAAATCGGATCTCGATTCAATCCGGGAAAGCTGCCGGGAATCCGAGGCCGCGGTCAGAACCTCGAATGGGAAGCGAGCATATGCGAATCGCCGATGTCCGCGTGCGCCAGGTTTCCGTCCCGCGCATCTACGATACCTACTGCGCGGATCCCAAGCAACTGAAGGCCACCATCAATCACGGCCGGACCACCTACCAGATCATCGAATTGACGGCCGACGACGGTCTGACCGGCATCGGCGAGGTCTCCGACATCGCGCCGCGGATGGACGCTCCGTCCCCTGGGTCTTTGCAGGACTTGCTGGCCGGCGTGCTGGCCGGCGGCGACATGCGGACCTGGCGCAGCCTCTATGACCGGGCCGATGAAGCGCTTCCGGGGAGTTGGTACCCCGAACTCAGGCAGTTGATCCTCTTTGGCGTCGACAGTGCATTGCTCGACCTGGTCGGAAAGGCGCACGGCGTTCCGCTGTACGAGCTTCTGGGCGGCCGTTGCCGGCGCGCCGCGTCCGTTTCCTGGGTGGCCTATCTGCGTGGCGACGCAACGCTTGAGGACGAATTGCAGGCCCTGGAACGGGAGATAGTCGACCAGGTCGGATCGGGCATGCGGGCCTTCAAGCTCAAGGTGGGCGAAGACCACGAACGCGATCTTGAACGGGTGAGGCTCGCGCGAAGGATCGCGGGGCCCGGCGCCTGCATCAAGGTGGACGCCAGCGGCTACTGGGAGGAAAGCGAGGCGCTGTCCAGGCTGAAGGATATGGCGGAGGCCGGCGCCGACGCGTGCGAGACGCCGATCCGCGCGCTTTCACGGCCCATGTCGCGGGACGACCCCGCCCGGATCGAAGCGGACGTGGATGGCATTGCCGAAACGCTGGCGAAGGTGCGGGACCGGTCACCCATTCCGATCATCGAGCATGTCGCCGATCTGGGGGACGCCTTTCTGACGGCCCTGATACGCCATCAGGCCGTGGACATCGTCAATGTCGTGCCCTGCCAGGCCGGCGGGCTGCGCCGCGCCAGGCGGCTGATCCACGCCGCGGAGACCGCCGGCAGGCCCGCCCTGCTGGGCAGCACCATCGAACTGGGACCAGGTACCGCGGCGTCGGTACATCT
This sequence comes from Gemmatimonadota bacterium, assembly GCA_026706345.1. Classification (NCBI taxonomy): domain Bacteria; kingdom Pseudomonadati; phylum Gemmatimonadota; species Gemmatimonadota bacterium. The sequence continues at coordinate 10,557 of JAPOYX010000277.1, forward strand.
CGCCGTAGCTTCGGCGAGCGTCAGCGTACCGTCGGACCTGGTTGGACCCGGGCTGCTCGAGGACGACGTCTGCACCACGCCCTTCTCCCTCGAGGGAGGTGAACTCACTCCGTTCGAGGATCCGGGGCTGGGCGTTGATCTGGATGAAGAGAGAATGGATCGATGGTCGGATTAGGCGGATCCGGATGGTTCCGGGCGGTCCGGAAGAGGCCTCTTATCCCGGGCGTGTCCTGGCAGTCCAATCCTTCAGCGCCTTGACCTGCCGGATCTGCCCGGCATCATGCGTGATGCCTCTTCCACCATTTTCTCGAGCGTCTTGATGTCGTCGGCAGAGAGTGTACCTTTCAGTTTTTCCTTGAACTGATTTTCGTTGGCTTCCAGCTGCTCGCGCAGCCAGCTCCAGTCCCCGGTCTTCGTGGCCTGCGCCACCAGGGCTTCCTTCTGAGACGAGGCTTCTTTAACGACCGCGCGCAATTGCAGTACCTGCTCGTCGGTGGTGTCCATCCGGATACTCAGGACGTGCCAGATCCTGTCGACGGGAAAGGTGCTCACCGCCTGCATGCGTTCCATCATGGCGCTATTCTGGCCCCGGCCGCCCCCGCGGCCGAATCCGCCCCGCTGCGCGACCGCGTCGCTGGCGATAAAGGCGGTGACGATCAGGCCGAGTACGGTCAGGTGAAGACGGTATTTCATTTTTCCAACTCCTTATCTGAAGGTTAAAACGCCACGGGTAAACGTCGCGATTTAACGCCGCAGTCAAATGCCGCGGTCGGACCTGGGATCCTACCGCGGCATACGCTCACACATCGAAACGAAAATCAACTTCCGTATCCCGTCGATCCCGCCTCAACGCCGGTTGCGTGATTCGCGGCCGCCCCGCCGCCAGCGCATCCCGGAATCGCGGCGTCCGTCGCGCCGATCGCGGAATGACTCTCGCAGGGTTTCCTGCTGTTCCGGGGTCAAGACGTTCCTGAACTCGGCGCGGAAGATCGCGCTTCGCTCGAACACACTGCCCCGGGCCGCCGATACGGCCGCGGCCAGTTCTTTCACCCTGTCGACGTCCGGACTGGCCTCATCCATCAGTTCGCGAAGTTCGACCCGCGCGAGCCTCGAGTCGGCGCGAAGCTGGATCATTTCCCGCGTGTAGGCGGAACGCAGCGCCTTGATTTTCTCCTGCTGATCGTCCGTGACCTCGAGTCTGGCCATCGCGCTCCGGGACAGACGCGTCCGCGCAAAGCGTCCTTCGGCGAAGTCAGCGTCCGAGTCTTCGGCCGTCTCATTCACTGCATCAGGCTGCCCGTGATCGGCATCCGCGGCTGCGGGCTCCTGGTGTCCTCCGTCTTCATGACCGGTTCTGCCTAACGCGTCGAATGCCCAAGTCAGTAGGACGATACTCAGCGTGCCGGCAATGACTCCCGAAATAACCTTTTTCATTTTGTCGCTCCCTTCGTGAAAAAACGGGCGGATGTATGGACCGCGATCTCCGGAGATCGTCTTCGTGCCGCTCTACAGGATTAGACGGCGGACGGGTGAGGTTTATTCCAACTATCTTTACATCCGTACATTCACCCGGCGCCTGAACATTCAACCAGCGCACGGCCCACACCCGGCGCACGGCCCACACCCGGCGTACGCCGGGCCTGCCGAAACGAGGGGGTCAGTGGTCTTCCCCGCTCCCCCGCTCTTCCGAACGATCGCTGTCCTGTCGGTCCGCGCGGTTGCGATAGCCCGGCCCGTTGCGCCCACCCGGCCTGTCACGGTCGCCGGACTCGCGCATGTGGCCACGGAACTCACGCATGCGGTCGCGGCTCTCGCGTATGCTGTTTATCCGCTCGATTTGCCTTTCGGTGAGGATGGGCTCCAGGTCCCGGCGCAACGAATCGACCAGGGCCTGCATCTCCTGCCGATGGCGCATATAGTTCTCCCGGAACCCGGGTTCGTGCTCACCCACCACTTCCCTGATCCTTTGCAACTGCTCCTGGTCCGGCCGCACCATCCTGACCCACCGTTCCACGAAGCGTTCCCGGGTCACCTGGGGCGGCGGCTGCAGGCGGTCCCGGGCAAAGGCGCCCAGGATCAGCGCGCCGCATACCATGCCGATGATCAACGTGGCCAGCAGGATGGCCGCGGTCTTCAAGTGGATGTTCATAATGCGCCCTCCGTTTCCAGCGCGATCCGCGCGTCGTACAGGTCTTCAGGGTACAGTTCCTCGGTCAGCCCGAACGACGCCGTAAAGGAGACGTTTCCGGTCGTGGCCAGGTTGTAGGTCAACAGCAGCACGGCGGCAATGGACGCGGCCATCGCCACTCTACGGAACATGAGGGACAACGCGTCCTGGAAGTCCACCGTTGCTTCGTACTCGGCGTCCGTCGCCGGTCCGGCAGCGGATTCCGTCGCCAGGCGCTCCATGACCCGGCGTGTGAAACCCGCCTGGAACGATGGCGATTCCTGGCCTTCGATGAGACCACGCAATCGGATCAGCCGTTCGTATTCGTCCCGAAGGCCCTGATCGTGCTGGAGCGCCTCGTCCAGGCGGTCTTGTTCTCCGGGCGTCAGGGATGAATCGAGCGAACGGTACAGCAGGTCCAGTTCAGACCGTTTCATGGACAAGCTCCCTGTTAGTGGATATCAGCATGCGTTTCAATTTCTCCTGGGACCTCCTCAGGCGGGACAGGACCGTCCCAATGGGCAGGCCCAGGAGCCCGGCGGTCTCTTTCGTGGAATAGCCTTCCATCAGCCGGAGTACGATGACGGAACGGAATTCAGGTTTCAGCCGGTGCAGCGCCTGTTGAATCTGTTCCGCCGTGTCGTCGTATTCGGCACTGGCCCCCGGATCGGCATAATCCATCTCCGGCGCATCGTGTTCCCGGCCCGGCGGAGTGAAGGGAACGAAGATCGAACGCCGCCGGCGTTTTTTCAGTTCGGTAAGCGACAGGTTGATGGCGATCCGGGTCAGGTAAGTGCCGACCGACGCCTGACCGCGGAACCGCCGGAGGCCGTGATAGAAACGGATGAAGGTCTCCTGCCCCACGTCCTCCGCTTCGGGGGTGTCCCCGAGCATGCGGATGACGACCGACGCCACGCGGTTCTCGTACCGCGCAACCAGTTCCCGGAAGGCCTCCTCGCTGCCATCGCGGGCGGCTTCGACCAGCGCAACATCGTTCAAGGCGTCTTCCCTCATCCCGAATCCCTCGATGGACCGGACCGGTAAGATCAGCGTCGAACGGACTGCCGACCGGCGCGGCCATTTCCCGATTCCCGAAACAGCCGAAGATCGATCCACACGAATTCCTCTGCCTGAATATTAGACTCCGCCGCAGCCGTTTTTATTCCCATAAAATCAAAACCTATGTTACTTCTTTCACATAGAACCGGAAATATCCGGCCGTTCTGGACGGCGTGTTCGTAGTTGCGGTATGAAAGGAGGATGCCGGTGCGTGGTGCGTGTTTAGCGATCGCGTTGCCCTTCTTGCCGTTGTTGGCCGAAGGTCAGGCGAATGTCAGGATCGGCGGTGGACCGGGCTTGCCGCTCGGTGCCCTGTCTGACGATACGAAAGCTGTCGGCCCTTCGTTTCTGGCCGGTGTGGCAATTCCCGTCGACATTGGATACTTCCTGTTGATCGAGGGCCATCACAGCCGTTTCGGTATCGGCGAGGAAGCGTTACCGAGGCCGAATGACGGGGTGGTATCGGATGCCGAAAAAAGGCTGACGGGCGGCAATGTGGGACTGTTGATCGAGGGGGTCGCGGATCCGGTGGGATTCTATGGCCACGGGGGCGTGGGATGGGCCAGAGGTACCAGGGGTACCGGAGGCACGGGCAAGACCGGACGTTCTATCGAAGGTGAAGGCGCGCGGACCGGTAAGGACGACCATTCGTTCCTGTTCGTGATCGGTCTGGGGGTCAACGTATTCATCAATGACAACCTGGGTTTGACGCTGAATGTACGATATAACCATGTGCGCGACATGTTCGACGGACGCGCACAGTGGGTACCCGTTACCGTCTCCGCGGTGATTCGCCTGTAACCCCGGGGCGCCCATTGAAATGAAACTTGAAAACGATCTCTAAATACATTGACATTGGCGGGACGATGCATCACAGTTGGAGACAGTTGCCTGTTCGCGGAATACACCCAGACAAGCGTGGAATAATGGCTTTCGATCAAATGGAACAGCGGCGGATCATGGGGCATTTCGCGACCGGCGTGACCGTCGTAACAACCTGGCACGAGAATCAACCGCAGGGCATGACCGCCAACGCGGTGGCATCCCTCTCCCTGGAACCCCCGCTCATCCTCGTATCGGTGGACGTCAAGGCCCAGATGAACGCCTGCCTCAAGGCCAGCGACTGCTTCGCCGTCAACATACTGACCGAAGAGCAGGAAGCGCTTTCCGTGCGATTTGCCAAACACGGACCGAAGGACTTCTCAGACATCGCTTACCGGACAGAAGCCACGGGTTCGCCCGTTTTGGAACAGTCGCTGGCATACGTCGACTGCCGTGTCACCGAAATACTGTCGGGCGGGGATCACGACATCTTCATCGGCGAGATCGTGGCGGGAGGCACCCGGGCAGGGCGCCCGCTGGTCTTCTACGGAGGGCAGTACGGCAGCCTGGCCGGCTGAATCGCCATGACCGGCCGCCGAGCCAGCGGTCCGCCCGCCGGTTTGCCCGCCCGCGTAATCCGGAGCGTTCATGCAATACGGTTTCATCATAGACAACAGGAAGTGTATCGGATGCCACGCCTGCACGGTGGCGTGCAAGGCCGAGCACGAGGTGCCCCTCGGCGTCAACCGGACCTGGGTGAAGTACATCGAGAAAGGAACGTATCCGAACACGGCCAGGCATTTCTCCGTCATGCGGTGCAACCACTGCGAAGACGCCCCCTGCGTGGAGATCTGCCCGGTGACGGCGCTGTACACCCGGAAAGACGGCATCGTCGATTTCGATCCCAGGCGCTGTATCGGATGCAAGGGCTGCATGCAGGCCTGTCCCTACGACGCCCTGTACATCGATCCGGACACCCATACGGCGGCCAAGTGCAACTACTGCGCCCACCGGGTGGATATCGGTCTCGAGCCCGCCTGCGTGAACGTCTGCCCGGAACACGCCATCATCTCCGGCGACATGGACGATGGTTCGACGGAGATCGCCCAGTTGCTCGCGAAGGAACAGGTGACGGTCCGCAAGGTCGAAAAGGATACGAAGCCCCGCCTGTACTATATCGATGGCGACGAGGCCTCTTTGACACCCGGAGAAACCGCGACGTCCGACAACTACATGTGGAGTTCGCAGTCGGACGGCGTCGGGCATTTCGCCCGTTACGTGGAGGAACGGACCGCCAAGGCGGACCCGGAGGAGATGGTACGGCAACTTGGCGGTGAAGGACAGGACGGACAAGCTGGCGGCAGTGTGCAAGGTGGCGCCGGAGGACAGCGTGACATCGGTGGCCCGGCGGGAGCGGAATCCGGAAGCGAACGTGGGAATGGGAAAGACGCCGCGGCGCGCCGGGTCTACGACGCCCCGGACAAGGGCGTGTTGTGGGGCAACGACGTGGCGGCCTACGTGTGGACCAAGGCCATATCGGCGGGGGCTTTCCTCCTTCCCTTCGCGGCGTCGGTCTTCGGATATTCCGTCGATCCGATTCTCGCCTGGGCCGGCTGCACCGTGGCCCTGACGTTTCTCCTTGCCACGACGATTCTGCTGGTCGGCGACCTGACCCAGCCCAAACGCTTTCTCTACGTGCTGCTGCGTCCCCAGTGGAAATCCTGGCTCGTGCTCGGCGGCTACGCGCTGACCCTCTACGGGCTGGCGCTCACGCTGTGGGCCACGGCCATGTGGACGGGCCGGACCGGGGCGGCCGACGTCATCGGCTGGATCACGGCCGCGCTGGCGGTCGTCACGGCGGTGTACACGGCCTTTCTCTTCGCCCAGGCCAAGGGACGGGATTTCTGGCAGAGTCCGACGCTGGTCCTGCACATGCTGCTCCACGCGGTGCTGGCCGGCGCGGCGGTATTCGCTGTTGTTTTCCTGTTCAGTGCGCCCGGTGAGAACTGGCTCGCTTTCGTCCGCAATACCCTGATCGCCGCCATCATCCTGAACCTGCTGGTCATCGCGTCCGAGATGCTGACGCCCCATCCGACGGCCGACGCCCGAAAAGCCGTACAGGCCATCGTTCGCGGCCGGTACCGGGGGTATTTCTGGGTACTCGGCATCGCCATAGGCAACCTGGCGCCCGTCGTCATGGCCTGGATCGGCGGTGAAGCGTTGCTCGCCGCGGCGGGAGCGGGCGTACTGATCGGCCTCTACGCGACGGAGTACGTCTGGGTCAGGGCGCCGCAGGACATCCCATTGAGCTGAAAGGCACGGCCAACGACCATAACCAGGCACATCCGCCGAAACTGAAGCAGCGAAACCGGCGGCGTCATCCGGCGCAACACCTACGATCGAGACTGGAAAAGACAACATGTCCACTCGCCATAAACCGGGACTGATCGAATCGCTTGCCGAGAAGATCGGCCTGATTCCCAATTTGCACGAAGAGGACGGACCGGATCTCCCGAGTCTGACCGAAGGCGGCGCGCTCACGGACTATCCACCGCCGGACCAGTGGGACGGCTGGGTGGAGTACGAGGCCCAGGACTGGCCGCGGCAGCAACCCAAACGCTACATGGTGGTGCCCACGGCCTGCTTCAATTGCGAAGCCGGATGCGGCATGCTGAGCTACGTAGACAAGGAGACGCTGGAGGTCCGCAAGTTCGAGGGCAATCCCTACCACCCGGCCAGCCGGGGACGGAACTGCGCCAAGGGTCCGGCGACCATCAACCAGATCCGCGACACCGACCGCATCCTCTATCCCGTGCGCCGTGCGGGCGCCCGGGGCAGTGGCGAGTGGGAACGGGTGTCCTGGGACGATGCGCTGGACGACATCGCCGCCCGGATACGGGACCGGCTGCAGCAGGGCGCCAATAACGAGATAGCCTATCACGTAGGCCGGCCCGGGGCCGAAGGCTACATTGACCGCGTGCTCAAGGCCTGGGGCGTGGACGGGCACAACAGCCACACCAACATCTGCTCGTCGGGCGCGAGGTTCGGCTACGCCCTCTGGCATTTCTTCGACCGGCCGTCGCCGGACCACGCCAACGCGCGGTTCATCCTCCTCATCAGCGCCCACCTGGAATCGGGGCACTACTTCAATCCCCACGCCCAGCGCATCATCGAAGGCATGATGAAAGGCGCGAAGCTCGCGGTCATGGATCCGCGGCTGTCCAATACGGCCAGCATGGCCGACCACTGGATGCCCACCTATCCGGGCAGCGAGGCCGCGGTGCTGCTGGCCATGGCCAACATCATCCTGCAGGACGGCCTCTACGACGGCGAGTTCATGAAGACGTGGGTGAACTGGCAGACCTACCTGGAGAAGGAACACCCGGACGCGCCGCGCACCTTCGAGCGGTTCATTGAAGCGCTCAAGGCGGTCTACAGCGAATACACGCCCGAATTCGCCGAAAAGGAAAGCGGTGTGCCGGCCGCCCAGGTCGTCGAGATCGCCCGGGAAATCGGCCGGGCGGGTTCGCGGTTCGCCACCCACAACTGGCGCAGCGCGGGAAGCGGCAACGCCGGCGGCTGGGCCGTGGCCCGATGCCTCCACTTCCTGAACGTGCTTACGGGCAGCGTCGGCACGGAGGGCGGGACTTCGCCGAGCGGGTGGAACAAGTTCAAGCCCAACGTCTTCGACCATCCCCCGGACCAGAAGTTCTGGAACGAACTCCATTTCCCGAAGGAATACCCCCTCTCCCATTACGAGATGAGCTTTCTCCTGCCCCATTTCCTGAAAGAGGGGCGCGGAAAGCTGGCCGTCTACTTCACCCGGGTTTTCAATCCCGTATGGACGTACCCCGACGGGTTCACCTGGGTCGAGGCGCTGCGCGACGAGCAGAAGGTGGGACTGCACGCGGCCCTGACCCCCACGTGGAACGAGACGGCCTATTTCGCCGACTACGTGCTGCCCATGGGCCACGCCAGCGAGCGGCACGACATCATCAGCTACGAGACCCACTCGGGCACCTGGATCGGTTTCCGCCAGCCCGTCCTGCGCGAGGCGCGGCGGCGCATGGGCGACCCGGTGAACTTCACCTACGAGGCCAACCCGGGCGAGGTATGGGAGGAGGACGAGTTCTGGATCGAGCTGTCCTGGCGCATCGATCCCGACGGCAGCCTGGGGATCAGGGATCATTTCATATCGCCGTACCGGCCGGGCGAGAAGATCACCGTCGACGAATACTACCAGTACATTTTCGACCACGTGGACGGACTGCCGGAGGCAGCCGCTGAGGAGGGGCTGTCCACCCTGGACTACATGCGCAAGTACGGTGCCTTCGAGGTGGAGAAGACGGCCTACGCGAAACACCTCAAGAAGCTGGACGAGGGGGCCGTCGCCGGTTCCGAGGTCGATCCGGAGACGAATACCCTGGTTGCCGACGGCAAGGCGGTGGGCGTCATGGTGGACGGTACGCCGCGCGCTGGCTTCCCCACGCCGTCGCTTAAGCAGGAATTCTACTCGCAGACCATGGTGGACTGGGGCTGGCCGGAGTACGCCATCCCCACCTACATCAAGAGCCACGTACACCCCGACGAACTCGACCGCGAGCAGGGCGAGTTCCCGCTGGTGCCCACCTTCCGGCTGCCTACGCTGATCCACTCGAGGTCTGGCAACGCCAAGTGGCTCAACGAGATCTCCAACCGCAATCCCGTGTGGATGCACCGGCAGGACGCCGACCGTATGGGCATAGGCACGGGCGACCTGGTCCGGGTGACCACCGAGATCGGCCACTTCGTGGACCGCGTCTGGGTCACCGAGGCCATGAAGCCCGGCGTCGTCGCCTGTTCCCACCACCTGGGCCGCTGGCGGCGGAAACAGGACGCGGACGGCAACCGCTGGTCGGTCAACCTGGTGGATATCCAGGAGGAGTCCGGCGGCAAGTGGCGCATGAAGGTGATGGACGGCATCCGACCCTACGAAAGCGCCGACCGCGACTCGTCCCGCATCTTCTGGCGGGACGGCGGCGTGCACCAGAACATCACCTTCCCGGTGCATCCCGATCCCGTGAGCGGCATGCACTGCTGGCACCAGAAGGTCAGGGTGGAAAAAGCCCGGGAGGAGGACGCCTATGGGGACGTGATGGTGGATACGGAGAAGTCCTTCGAGGTGTACCGCGAATGGCTGGACCAGACGCGCCCCGCGCCGGGTCCGGGCGGACTGCGCCGGCCCCTCTGGCTCAACCGTCCCCTGCGTCCGGCGGAAGAGACGTACTACCTGAAAGATTAGTCCGCGTTTCCCTTACGCTTCCCGCAGGATATCCCGGACGTCGGAGCACACCGCCTCGTCGGCCGCCGGCATGGCCCCGGTCTGAGACGCCACCCAGGCGCCGAGCAGGTTGGCGGCTTCGCTCACGCGTTCAAGCGGCACGCCGCGCAGGTACCCGCTGGCCAGGACCGCGGTGAATGCGTCACCGGCTCCAATGGTATCCACTACGTCGACCGGCACGCCCGGGTGCGACACGGTCTCCGACGCGGTGACCAGCAGGCTGCCTTCCGCGCCGCGGGTGACGCAGACCACTTCCAATTCGTAAGTCTCGCGTAACTGTCCCGCCATGGACTCGAGATCTTCACCACCGAGGTCCAGCAAGGGACAGACCGTCCGCAGTTCCTCGTCGTTCAGCTTGACGATATGGGCGTGCTGTAAGGAATCGTGAAGGAGCGTCGCGGAGTAGCGGTCCTGCCGCAGGTTCACGTCGAAGATTCTTAGAGCGGAGGGTCTCAATGCTTCGAGAAACGCCGTGACCGCGCCGATCGAACCAGCCTGGTGACGGGATACGGTCCCGAAGCACACGGCATCCGCCCGCGCGGCCAGTTCCGACCAGCCGGACGACCACTCCATGTGCTCCCAGGCAACGTTGCCTTTAATGATGAAATCGGGCTGACCGTCAGGTCCTATGGTAACGTCGACTGTCCCGGTGGGATAGATCTCGTCCCGCTGAATCGCGCCGGTGGGCAAGCCGAGACCGGCGATACGGTCTACGGCCGTGTCGCCCAGGTCGTCCGGTCCGACCCGGCTCGCGACGATCCCCTCCTCATCCAGGAGTGACGCGAAGTAGGCGAAGTTCGCCGTGGCGCCGCCGAGCTGGGGGCCCGACGGCAGCATGTCCCACAGCAGTTCGCCCAGGCCGACGATGACGTAGCGGTCTTTTATTTCAGAATTACGGATGGGATTAACTGTCCGGCTGATTTTATGCATCCCCGTCTTCGTCGCCGGGGTTTGATCGACCGTCAGTCTGGATCTCTACGGTGTATGGCGCCGATAATCAGACCAAACAACCCGAATTGGATCAGTAGGTAGGCCGTTTCCATCCAGATGAACGCCGACACTTCCGGGACCTTCTGATTGGCGACGAAGGCGAGCACGTGAGAAGTCCAGAAGAACGCGCCTGCAATGAAAGCGAACTTGATCCCCCGCCGAAATGAGGATCCCTCGGCTTTCAGCATCTGAAACAGGATAGAGAGCAGAACGCCCTGGAGCACGATGGTGAGCAAGCCGAGCAGAAAGTCAGGCTCTCCCTCGAAGTAGCCGAACGATTCATAACGCTCTTTGAAAAGGAGCATATGCCAGCCCACGGCAAGGGAGAATGTGCAGATCGTATAACCGGCGGTTCCCAGGATCAGTTTCCTGGTGTTTATCATTGCGCTCCCGTGTTCGAATACAATGGGGGTTTCATAATCTTCTATTTCAACTCCACTTCGATCGTGCCCAGCGTCGTGTAGCTCATCACGGCCTTGCTGCCGGCGCCCATGCGGGGCGGCGGGAAGACCGTTCCGGTGATCACCACGTCTCCCGCCCGAAGATACTCGTCGCTGTACGTGGTCAACTCGTTGGCCAGCCAGGTCAGCGCCTCAAGCGGGTCCACGCCCATGTTCATGGTGGCCGGCGCGGAGGCCTTTTCCTCGCCGTCGATCTCCACCGTCGCGGTTTCATTCGTGAAATCCATCTCGGCGAGGGGCACGCGCGTCTCGCCCAGGATGATGCCCACGTGAAAGACATTGCCGGTGACATCGTGATCACGAGTGGACGGCACCTCCTCCGAACCGCTCGTCCACGAGGAAAGCAGCTCGATCACGCCGCCCACCGCGGTGACGGCATTGCCGACCTGCTCCCGGGTCAACTCGGGACCGGGGAGGTCCTCGCCAATCCAGAAGACGAACTCGCCTTCGACGACTGCCGTGTCGGCTACGAAAGACGCCGCTTCCACGGGCGTACCGGGCTCGAACACGTTCGACGCCATGATATGGCCGTAAATCGGATCTAAAGTCGCCGGATCCTCGGGCATGCGGGAGAACCCGATCTTCCAGCCGACGCGCTCTTCGGTCTTCAGCTTCTCGGCCAGGATGTCCGCCTGGATATCGTAGGCGGTCTGGCGGTCCAGTTCGGGAAAGTTGACTGCCATGGCTTCGGTATTGATCTTCTTTCCTTCGGCTTCCAGCAGGTGGGCGGCGATGGCGGCCCGGTCCGAGTCGGGCGTCAGGGTCGTGGTGAGGACGTCGGCGTCGGCAGTGGTTTCGGACTCGGCCGGCGGCGCAGCCGTTTCCTCTTCCGTGGCCGTGCAGGCCGACAACAGGGTCACCAATGCGCCACTTACAAGTATTGCCATCAGATTACGATACATGATTACTCCTATGAAAGTAGGTACATACGGCAGGATTACTGGAGAAGTCCCATGATTGAAAACGCCAGGACGAGGAGGAATGCAGCCGTCAACACCCAGGTCAACCACCGTTTCTCAGGCTGGCTTACCCAGTAGAACACGATAAAGGAAAATGAAAGCGCCTGGGCGATAGTCTCGATGCTGCCGCCGCCGAACTGGGCGCTTAACGGAATCGTCGTATAGATCAGACCTTCAATGGAACCTGGTGCCGGACCAAACGTACTCAACATGCCAATTACCACCAGAACCACCCACATGGTCAACCAGCCGTATGCCCGGCCGAAAAACTCGCGGCGCAACAGGTAGAATACGACCCCAAACAGTATCCCGCGTATCGGTTGAAAAAGCGGCCCGGCCATTAACAACGGATCGTCCATACGCCGCATGTAGACGTTGAAGACCGGTTCGTCCCAGAGCGCCCTGTAGTCGAAAAACGCGTACGCCAGCGCACCCGCGACAAAGTACGTCACCGTGTGGACGATAGCGGTTTTCGTGACGATACCGGTCAGCGTCAGTTGAGCGGCTTGAACCATTCCTCGCTCCGGAAACCACGGGGCGTTATGATCCGGAAACCGCTCCGAATATCACGGCGGCAGTATGCTCCGGAAATCCATGACGGCGGTGACTTCGCAAACCGTGACGGCGATATCTGGAGTTTATACATAACATGCCCTCTGTCAAGTCTTTACCCTTGATCTGGAGCCGATCTGAAAGTACTATTTTACGCATACATTCTCGACAAACGCACAAAAGGCGCGACCCGCCATTTCAACCCCCAAGGAGCGATCCATGTCCCCCGACGACCACCTCGTTTCGCTGCTTCAGGAACTCGTTTACGCCCGGGGGCCGTCAGGCCAGGAAGACGAGGTACGGGCGGTATGCGAACGGGAACTGCGGTCCCTGTGCGACGAGACCCGGGTCGACGCCGCCGGAAACGTCATCGGCCTGCTGAAGGGCGCTTCGCCGGACGCCCCGGTGATCCGCGTGATGGCCCACCTGGACGAACTGGCCCTGGTCGTCAAGCGCGTCAACGAGGACGGCACGCTCCGGGTCAATCCCCTCGGGGGCATCTATCCCGCCAACTACGGGCAGGGCCCCGTGGAGATCCTTGCGGACGACCGCATCGTTCCGGGCGTCCTCTCCGTCGGTCCGCAGCACACGACGGCCGATTCCGCGCGGATCTGGGAGACCAAGGTCAAGGGCGGCAACGTGGCCATGGACTGGAATCACGTGTATGTCTTCACGCGGCGGACGGCTGCGCAGCTCCGGGAGGCGGGGGTTCACGCCGGCACCCGCGTCGTCATCGCCCGTTCGCGGCGTGCTTTCTGGGAAATCGAAGACTGCATGGGCGGGTATTTCATGGACAACCGGGCGGCCATCGCCATCGCCATCGGTGCCGCCGAAAGCATGAAGGACCACGACATCCGGCCCGCGGGCGATGTCTACCTCGTGATGACCACCTGCGAGGAGATCGGCGGCCACGGCGCCGCGTACGCCGCGCGGACCCTGCCCGGCGACGTATCGCTGGCCGTGGATTCCGGCCCGGCCTGCGAGGAATACGGTGTGGCGCTTACGGACGAACCCATCGTGGTCTACGGTGACGGGCGGGGACTCTACGACAAGGCCGTCGCAGACCGCCTTCTGGCGTGCGGGCGAGCGTTGGACATGGACCCTCAGTGCGCGTACTGGCAGAGCTACGCCTCGGACGCCACCATGGCGAAGTCCGTGGGACAGACGCCCCAGGCTGGTCTGCTGTGCATCCCCACGGAGAACACCCACGGTTTCGAGATCATACCCCGAAACAGTTTGATCCGGTGCGCCGCCCTGCTGGCGGCCTACCTTGAAAAACCCGAGTAACTGAAAGGAGCGGAGGACCTTCATGCCCCTGAAAGTCACCAACGTGGAACGCTTCACCGTCAGCGTTCCGTTCACGCAGGGACAGCGGCCCATGGCGGAGCGGACGGTATACAACTGGTCCGTCTTCGAACTGTGCAAGGTTACCACCGACGCCGGCGTCGTGGGCTGGGGCGAAACCATCGTCCATTACATACATTCTCGGGTGACCGACCAGAGCGTGCAGCGCGTCATGGGTAAGAGCCCGGCGGACTTCATGCAGGACGATACGATCGGCGCCGGGTTGCAGATGGCCCTGTACGACGTGGTGGGCAAGGCGCTCGAGGTACCCTGCCACAAGTTGCTGGGCAACAAGGCGCGGGACTGGGTGCCCATATCCTGGTGGTCCAACGAGGGGCCGCCGGACGACTGGGTCCGGCAGGTACGGGACGCCGTGGACAACGGGTACACGACCATCAAGCTCAAACAGCGGCCATGGCACGACATCAACGAACAGATGTCGGCGATCGACGCCAATGTACCGCGCCACTTCCGGGTGGACCTCGACGCCAACGGTTCCATGCACAACGCGGCGGCGGCCATGCCCGTCATGCGCGGCCTGGAGCGGTTCGACATCGTGGCCATGTTCGAGACGCCCATACCGCAGACCGACATCCTGGGGAACCGCCAGTTGCGGCAGGTCATCGGCCGCCCCATCGCCATGCATTTCGGATCGCCGCCCTACACCACCACGATTCGCGAGGCGGTCTGCGACGGTTTCGTCGTCAGCGGCGGTGCCACGCGGGTGATGTACCAGGGCATCCTCAGCGCGGAAGCCAACATGCCCTTCTGGCTTCAGATGGTCGGGAACGGACTCACCACGACCTGGGCCGCCCATCTCGGCGCCGTGCTCACCCACGCCACCTGGCCCGCCATCACCTGTATCAACCTGTACCGGCACCACCTGCTCAAGAGTCCCATCGAGGTCGTCGGTGGTTTCCATCGTGTGCCCGACGGCCCGGGTCTCGGCGTGGAAGTGGACGAGGAAGCCATGAACGGCTTCCTCGTGCCCGACGACGTGATGCGGCCCTTTCGCGACCGGGACGAACCCTACGATTTCCCCAGGCCGCGCTTCATCCGCACGGCGGTGTTTCCCGATGGGCATCGCGTTCATTTCGGAAACATCCGCCATGGCTGGGAACTGGAGGCCTATACGCCCGGCATCCGTACCGAGTACTGGCGGGAGGACGGCACCGCGGAGTTCGATGACCTGTGGCGCCGCACCCGGGAATCACCGGTAACCGAGGGCAGTGTGGCCGGCTAGTCACGGCCGGAACGTCATGCCGGAAACCCGGCGCATCCACGAATTCGTCCGGAAATGCGGCGATAAAGAGAAGGCTTTCGAGCCACGAAAAAACACAACCGGAGCAGAACCATGAGACTGGCAGACAAGACGGCGATCGTAACCGGCGCGGCATCGGGCATAGGGCGCGGCACCGCGGAGATGATGGCGCGGGAAGGCGCCCGGGTCGTCGCCGTGGACGTCAACGAAGTGGGGTTGGAACAGACGGTCGAATCGATCCGCCGGGAAGGTTGGGCGGCCACGGCCTGCGTCGCCGACGTGGGCCGGGACGATGACGCAAAACGCATGATCCAGTGCGCCGTCGACACCTACGGTGGACTCCAGGCCCTGCACAATAACGCCTACTGGCATGCGCCGGGTCCCCTGTGCGACCTGGCGGAAGCCGACTGGGACCGGACGCTGGACGTGTGCCTGAAAGCGATCTACCTGGGGTGCAGGCACGCCATTCCTGTCATGAAGGATTCGGGTGGCGGCGCGATCGTCAACACGGCGTCCGTACACAGCCTCGTCGGATTCCGGGACTACGCCGCCTACGACGCGGCCAAGGGCGGCGTCATCGGAATCACCCGTTCCGTCGCGGTGGACTACGGACCGGAAATCCGAAGCAATGCGGTGCTGCCCGGCGCCATACTGACGAATGCCTGGGATGGTCTCGACGAGTCGCTACGCAAATGAAGCGGTTGGGACTGCCGGAAGACATCGCCTCCGCGGTGGTGTTCCTCGCGTCCGAAGAGGCATCCTTCATTACAGGCGCCAGCCTCGTGGTCGACGGCGGTCTGACTATCGTTGGGGATGCTTAGCCTCAGGAGTGCCGCGGGAGAGGACGCGTGGAGCTATGGGTGCCACGGCACGATTTTATACACGTGTCAGGCGCCCCAGTTTCGACTGTAAGGTAGTATGAGCAAGCGGAGGCCAATCCTCCGGACCGGAAGGGTCCGGAACGGACGCCGGTGCTCTGCTGGTTAAAACCGCAAGCCGCGTGATCCGGCCAGAATGCGATCCGGCGATAGCGTGATCCGGCCACAGCGCGATCCGGCCACAGCGCGATCCGGTCATAACCCGTCAAAAGTCATGAGTGTTTCCGAAACATCGAAACAAAAGGTCCAGGATCCGGAACCCATAATCCATGCATCGTCGGGAAGTATAAACCGCGTATGGCTGCTGGCCTATCCGATCATCCTGGCCAACATGTCCGAGACCCTGCTCGGGGTGGTCGACACCTACATGGTCGGCCAGCTCGGGGTGGCCGAAATCGGTGCCGTCGGTCTCGGGTCCATGCTCGCCTGGCTATTCTATCTGCCCGTGCTGGGCCTGGCGATGGGATTGAACACCTTCGTGGCCCAGAGCTACGGCGCAGGCAACAGGAAGGACTGCGGGTACATGACCTGGCAGGGGCTTTACCTGGCCCTGGCCAGCGGCGGGTTGATCCTGCTCGTCATACCTTTCGTTCCGATCCTCTTCGACCTGGCGGGACCCTCGACCGAAGTGCGCCGCCTGGGTATCACCTACCTGCAGTGGCGCCTGATCGACGGGCCGGCCTTCATGATCGCCATGACCGCCGCCAGTTTCTTCCGCGGGATCGGGGACACGAAGACGCCGATGAAGATCGGCATCACCATAAACATCATCAACGTCATCCTGAACTATGGGTTGATCTACGGAAACTTCGGCCTTCCCCGGCTGGAAGCGCAGGGCTCGGCCATCGGTTCCGCGCTGGCCGGTATCCTGGGCGGCGGTATCTACCTGGTACTGTTTCTTTCGAAACGTCTGCGCCCTTACGCCAATCGCACAGTCGTGAAGCCCAGGTGGCTCGACTTCGTGCGCCTCTTCAGGGTCGGCGCGCCGATCGGTCTGCAGCGATTCCTCGACATCGGCAGCTTCGTCATCTTCGCGGCCATCATAGGCCGGCTCGGCAACGCCCAGCTTGCCGCCAACCAGATCGCCATCCAGTTGATGTCCATCTCCTACATGATCGGCCTGGGCATCGGTATGGCCGCTTCCACCCTGGTGGGCCAGTACATAGGTGCGAAACGGATCGATCTGGCGGAACGCAGCGCCTACAGCGCGCTCAAGCTGGCGATGGGCATCATGGTTTTTGTCGGACTGGTATTCCTGTTGTTTCCCGAGCCGCTCGTGGCACTGTTCAACGACGATCCCGCCGTAATCCGGTTCGGCAGGCAGGGGTTGCTGTACGCCGCGCTTTTCCAGGCCTTCGACGCCCTGGCGGTCATCTTCATCGGCGCCCTGCGCGGGGCCGGCGACACCCGTTGGTCCGCCGTGGCCGCCTTCATCGGCGCGTGGATCATCTTTTTACCGCTGACTTACTTGCTCGCCTTCACGCTGGGCCTGGATTTCTGGGGCGCGTGGCTGAGCGCGACCATCTACATCTGCCTCCTCGGCATCGCCTGCGTCTACCGGTTCCGCCAGGGGGCCTGGAAGAAGATGATCATTTAGCAGCGCGTCTCTCAACAAGCGCGCGTTTTTCAACAAGGGAATGGAGTATTCAGTGTCTAATAAGAAGAGATGTCTGATGATCGGCGCCGGCGGTATGGCAGGCGCCTGGATCCGTCGTTTCTATCCCCGGTTCCATGACCGCCACGAGATCGTGGCCCTGGTGGACATTAACGCGGAGATACTTCATGACGTGGGAGACTTTCTCGGTCTGCCGCGCGGCCGCAGGTATACGGACATGGAGACCGCTTTCGGGGAGGTGGACGCGCACTACTGCACGATCGTCATTCCTCCCGCCGCGCACCGGGACGCCGTAATGCTCGCGGTGGAGAGAAAGCTGGACATCCTGAGTGAAAAACCGATTGCCGACACGTGGCCCGCGTGCGTAGATATATACAGGGCGGTCACGAAGGCCGGCCTGAAGATGCACGTGATACAGAACTACCGTTATTCCAGCCGCATGCTGACCGTGCGGCAGGTTTTGCGGGACGGTGAACTGGGAAGAATAAACTACATACAGGGCCGTTTCGCCGCGGACTACCGGGAGTACGGCGCCTGGGGCGCCTTCCGCCATGAAATACCGCACACCCTGCTCGTGGAAGGCGCCGTGCATCACTTTGACATGATGCGGAATCTGTCGGGCGGAGACTGCAGGACGATCGCCGGGTGGGAATGGAACCGGCCCTGGAGCAGTTTCCAGGGAGATTGCTGCGCCATGTACGTGATGGATATGACCAACGGGGTGAAGGCGGCCTACGAGGGCTCGTGCCTGGGCGCCGCCGAACAGAACAGCTGGCACGGGGAGTACTACCGGGCCGAATGTGAAGAAGGGGCCGTCGCCATAGGCAGCGACGGGGTCACGCGCACGTACAGGCACGCGCCCGGTAAGGGCATGCGCATCGACGACGTAAGCCCGGTCGTTCCCGAATATGACGGACATCAGTGGCAGATCAACGAGTTTCTGGAATGGCTCGATGGGGCGGACGCGCCCGATACCTGCCTGGAACATAACATCCGGAGCGTGGCCATGGTCTTCGCCGCGATCGAGGCATCGAAGACGGGAAAGTCGGTCGACGTGGAGAAAATGGTTGAACCGGTCGTAAACGCCGCTTGAGGGAAGGGGTACGTTCAACACCGCCTATGCAGAATCACAAAACTTCTTTCATCGACGCCTTTTTAAGACTGGAATCGGCGAGCGGCATCCTGCTGATGCTCGCGACCGCCCTGGCCATGGTGTTCGCGAACTCCTTCCTGGAACCGTTCTACCATCGCTTGCTGGAAACAACGATTCAGATTCACATCGGCGCGCTGGATATCAACAAGCCGCTGCTGCTCTGGATCAACGACGGCCTGATGACTATCTTCTTCTTCCTCGTGGGCCTGGAACTGAAGCGCGAATTCCTCGAGGGAGAGCTTTCGAACCGGCGTAATATCATCCTGCCCGGCGTGGGCGCCGTCGGCGGCATGGTGATCCCCGCGTTCATCTATTTCCTCTTCAACAGCGGCAATCCCGACGCGTTGCGGGGCTGGGCCGTTCCGGTGGCGACGGACATCGCCTTCACCCTGGGCGTGATGGCCCTGCTGGGCTCCCGGGTGCCCATTTCGATCAAGGTCTTCCTCACCTCCCTGGCCATACTGGACGACATCGGGGCCATCGTGATCATCGCGGTGTTCTACACGGCGGAAATATCGATGACGGCCCTGCTGGTGGCCGCGGGCTGCGTAC
>JAPOYX010000278.1 GCA_026706345.1 Gemmatimonadota bacterium
TCCGACTGCGACAACGACTGCTGCCGGATGCGCACGAACCAGTTGGCGGCTTCGGTGTAGGGGGCCTCGACGCTGGGTGGTATTGCATTCACTTTGGAAGACTGCTCGATGCGTTTTGGGAGGCTTCTTGCCTGGGTTCGGGACAACCAATAGACTCGCCCAAAGATGACGTTGCGGGCGCTGCCTCCCCTACCGTCGAGGTGAACAGGACGTGCGCCCGCGCCGGAAACGCCGTGGCGTGCAAGTGGAAGGGAACGACAGCGATATCGAAATCGAGGTGCTCACGCCGGCCATAGGGGCTGTCGTGCATGGTGTCGACCTGTCAAAGCCAATAAGCGAAAACCGCTTTGCCGCCATCGAAAAGGCCTTTCTCGATCACCAGGTGATTTTCCTTCACGACCAGAACCTCACGAAGGAGGACCTGAAACGGTTCGGCAGGCGCTTCGGCAGCCTGAACGTGCACCCGTTCCTGCCCAAGGTCGATGACGACCCGGAGGTCATCCTGCTCAGGAACGACCGAGAGCGGCCACCGGCGGTCAATGTATGGCACTCCGACCTCACGTACCTGCCGAAACCGCCGCTGGGCGCGGTGCTGCTGGCGCGGGAGATTCCCGATGCCGGCGGCGATACCCTTTGGGCCAGCATGACCGCCGCCTATGAAGGGCTGTCCGGCGAAATGCAGGACAGGCTGTCAGGCCTTACGGGCGTGCACCGGGGCAGCCTGGCCGAATACCGCGCAGCCCTCGGCGACAAGGTGGAGCTGGATCCGAACAGCGAGTGGGCGGACCCGAATCCGACGGCGGAACATCCCTTGATCCGCACCCATCCGGTCACCGGGAGGAAGAGCCTGTACGTGAGTTCGACGGATACCCGGTCGATCAAGGGATTGGAGCTGGAGGAAAGCGCTGCCCTTCTCGATCAACTGTTCCGCCATGCCGCAACGCCGGAGTTCCAGGTGCGTTTTCGCTGGCGCGTGGGCGATGTCGCCGTCTGGGACAACCGCTGTACGCAGCACTACGCGACGGCCGACTACTGGCCGAAGCGACGGACCATGCACCGGGTGACCGTGGAAGGCGACCGGCCGTATTAGCGTTGATCAGGCGGCGTGTTGTCGCGACGATATTGGCGTCGTTGTACCGCGCCGGGCGAAGCTCGATTCCCGGCGAATTACGTTGCCGTTTCCTCGAACGGCCGGACGATGGCGGGCGGAACCGGCTCCGCCGGGTGCCGGTGTCCCCAGATGCTGACGGCGTCATAGGCGCCGACGGTCCAGTTCTCCTCATCGTCGATCAGTTTTCCGCCCCAGCCGTACTCGATCTCGAAACCCGACGGCGAGCGCATGTAGAACGATGTCATCAGGTCGTTGGTGTGCTTGCCCAGACCCCTGGTAATGGGGATGTCCCCGGCGATGCACAGGTCCAGGGCCGTGCCGACATCATCCAGCGAGGCCACCTCCAGCATCAGGTGATGGATGCCGACCATACCCGGGGCGTGGGCGATCGCCAGGGTGTGGTGACGCGGATTGCAATGAAAAAACCGCACGCTTCTCCCAATCTCGACCCGGTCGGAAAGCCGGAACCCGAGTACCCGGGAATAGAACGCTTCCGCCCGGGCCAGGTCGGGCAGGATCAATACCAGGTGGCCGAGGCCGCAGTTGCCGGTAACGAAGCCGGAGAGCGGCCGGCCCGGCTTGAATGACGAGGGCTTCGACAACAGCCCCCAGGCGACTTCGTGGCGGAAACCGAACGGGTCCTCGAACCAGATCAGCTCGGCGACCTGCCGTTGCTCGAGCAGGTTCGCATCGGCGGCGTGGGTGTTGAAGCCGGCTTCGCGGAGCGTTTCGCCAAGGGAATCCAGTGCGGCGGGGCCGGCGACGGCCCATCCCATGTACGCGATGTCGTCGGTTTTTCCCGGATGGATGGAGATGCGGTGCACGGCATCGTCCACGCGCAGGCGAACCGTACCGTCGGGTTCCGTTTCGGCGATTTCCAGGCCGAGAACATCCGGGCCGAACGACTGCCAGACCGCTGCGTTCGGGGAAGTGAAGCCAACGTAGCTGAGCGACTCGATCATTGCCTGACGCCGGGCCCGCGCTCGATTCCCTCTGTCGATGGTGACGATGGCTCCCGCAATTTCCATATCCTTCTGGCGGAACGCGGCCCGGTCGACGATGGCCTGGCGGATCTCCTCCAAACGCGCCTCGATGCGATCAAGTTCCGACTCAGAGTCTTCGGTCCATTCGTCGTCATCGAGTCCCGTCAGCTCGTCGCGGCGGACGGTCAAC
>JAPOYX010000279.1:0-1102 GCA_026706345.1 Gemmatimonadota bacterium
TGCCCTGCGTCTGGCGAGCCAACACGGCGTGGTGGTGTGTCTGGTCGCCCACGGTCGTCAGCAACTCGAAATGCCCTTTCGTCTCCTGCTGCGTGAAGACGCCGCCTATATGCCCCTGCCGGCAGAGGGGACGGTTTCGGACGATATCGCTCAGCAGGTGCTTCAGACGCTTCAGATCGGTCTGGGCAGGACGCCTTCCCTGCCCCCCCTTCTCATCGTTGATGGTGCCCAGGAGACGGCCGACTGGGAGCACACGCTCACCTTCTTCTTACGCACCGGAATGGTGGTGGTCGAATTCCTTCCACACCCGTCCCGCCTCGTTTTTGGGCGGTACGAAACAACGCTGCTCTTGCGCGCAGCAGGAACTGAGGCTGAGGCGATCAGTCAGACCGTCGGCCGAAAGGTCGCGGCCGAGAATCTGGCCGCGTTGAAACCGGGAGAGGGGTATTTCATCCACCTGTCGCGGGTATATCGGGTCCGATTCCCGGAGCAGCCCTAGACGGCAGCGCCTTCGTTGACAACATCGAGACGGACCCGCCATAATCCCGTGCCAATAAAATTACGGGAGGGCGGATATGCGGGTTGTGATTCTCGGTGCCGGTGGTGTGGGTTCGGTTGTCGCCGGGCATCTCGCCCTGCATGGGGTAGACACCGTCATGATAGCCCGGCCAGGTCACGCGCGGGCGGTCCAGCAAAACGGTCTGCGCCTCACCGGCCTGTCCGATTTTCGGGTCCGGCTACCAGCGTACGCCGATGCTTCCGCCCTCGACACGGCCGATGTCCTGTTGATTACCGTGAAGACCAAGGACATGCCGCGCGCCTTGGCCAGCGTCAAACATCTCCAGGTTGACACGGTCGCCTCACTTCAGAATGGCGTGGTGAAAAACGCTCAGATGGCTCGCGTTTTTGGTGCGCCTACCGTCGTTGGCGCGACCACCATGATCGGCGCGACCCTCGTCCGCGATGGCGAGGTCCATTATAGCCTGGACGGGATTACGTTCTTTGGCGAACCGGACGGCACGCGCTCAACGCGGGTCGACCGTCTTGCTCAGACGTTTATTGACGCCGGACTCAAGGCGGCCGCGGTCGAGAATATCGTCTC
>JAPOYX010000279.1:1141-2053 GCA_026706345.1 Gemmatimonadota bacterium
AAACCCCTTTGCCCCGCTGGCTGCCCTGACCCGCCTGCCGGTCCATTTGGTCTGGTCGAGCCCGGAACTGGCGACCCTCTCAGTCCATATGTTTCGAGAAGTGGCGGCCGTTGCGGATGCCCTCGGCATTCCCCTGTCCGACCATGCGGCCTGGAGCCTGTTCGATCAGCAGACGCTCCGGGACGCCCCCTTCGACGAGGCCGTGCGGATGCTCGTGCGGGTGGGACAACAGGTGGCACGGAGCGGACGGACGCAGATTATTCCGTCCATGCTCCAAGATGTCCTGGCAGGAAAAAAAACGGAGATCGAAGAGACCGTCGGACACGTCTTCAAGGAAGGCCAGCGCCTCGGCATTCCCGTCCCCTACACCGAGTTTGCCTATCGTGCGGTCAGAGCCATAGAGGACGATTACCCCGCCCGGCTTGACACCCCCGAGTGAAGGCTGACCGTCCCCGTCCCCTGCCTTTATGACGCGGGGATACGCAGCACCTTGCCCGCCTGAATATGGTGACTGCGGAGGTTGTTGAGCCGGACCAGGGTCGCAATCGTGGTATTGTGGCGCAGAGCAATCTCCCCCAGGGTATCCCCCCAGCGTACCCGGTAGAGCGTCGTCTCGGTCCGGCCGGTGGGAATCCGCAGCACCGCACCTATATTAATCTGGGTTCCGCGCAGGCGGTTTGCCGTCCTCAGCGCACGTACCGTCGTCCCGTAACGCCGGGCGATTCTCTCCAGGGAATCTCCGCGACGCACGGTATACCGCAGGTCTTGCTCGTTTTTCTTTTCTTCAGCGCTACGTCCCGGGGCAGAGGACAGCGGTGTCGGCAGGGACGTTACCGCCCGTCTATCCGGCGCTGCCGCTGAGGATATTGGAAGGGAGATTTCTTTTCCAACCGCAAGAGGCTGCAAATACCA
>JAPOYX010000280.1 GCA_026706345.1 Gemmatimonadota bacterium
TGGCGAGATTCCGCGAGAACTGGGTATACAAAAACTTGTAACTCTTGATTATTTTGCGTGCGCAATCATAGTTCAGAAAGCGATTGGACTGCTTCTTTTGCCACTTTGAAATACAGCGAGTCCTTCTCAATTCCAACTGACTCATATCCCACTGCTTCCGCTGCGGCTAGCGTAGAACCGGCTCCTGCGAAAGTGTCAACTACTACGCCCTCCCCAAGAGGAAGCACGCCTCTTACCAACATTCGCATGAATGCTTGTGGCTTTAAGCTTGGATGTGGCGCGATAGCTCTTTCATTCTTCCTAGTCGGAGAAGATCGGATCACATCTCCAAAGGGTTTAAAGCTATTCGGTCGACGAAAACCTCCAGTTCGCCATTTACGCAGATTATCCTGAACCCTTCCTTCGATAGGCCTACGAAATAGCAACCAGGGCTCCCACATGGATCTTGGGAGTACACTGACCCCTTCGAATTCATCGTGCGCCGCCTTTGGCCGGTCGCCACCTCGCATAGTCATCACCAACCTTACGATTTCACCCCTCCTTTCAAGACCCGCGTCTGCAATAGCGCCTGCAACGATATGGGAAAGAAGAGGATTAGAAGCAACAACAACATTGGCGCCCGGTACCAGCTTGGGTAACAGGAGCCGGGTCCAGATAAAGAAAAACTCACGGAGATACAGCTTCTGTCCATCAGTTAGAGTTGTAAATCTGGGTAGTGGCGACCGGACGTTACCGTCAAATGAAGGCGGTATTCTCCAGACTCCTCCCTTCCTGGTTCTGAGCTTCGACTGTTCTTTCCTCGAGTATTCCTGCAGACCGTAGGGTGGATCTGTGACTATAGCATGTATAGAGCTATCTTCTCGTGCATCCAGCCAGTCTAAACAGTCACCGTGAACTAACGTGGCATTTCCAATTCTGTAAGGTGTCTCCAACTCTGTATTGCCAAGTATCGTTCGTTGCAAACTGCTGTCATAATCGTCTTTGAGTCGGTAGATTCCTCTTCTTTCCCTTACAAACATTGATGGAGTGTTAAGGCGCAGATAGGATCTTATGGAAGACTCTGGCATATGTCCTTCGACCTTCGCGACTCTTTCAGCAACTTGCTTCGCCGACAAAGCTTCCGAAGAAAGCCGCATTACTCGTATTATGGCGTCCCTTACTTGCCCTGGAGCATATCGTTCATGATCATTTGCCATATTAGAATTATAGACGTCGGGACGTCGAAAGTCAACGGCTTAACTGCAAGAAGACTTAACTTTTTGACTGGAGAAATGGCAAACGGACAAATCAGGTATTTCTTCGAATGAGGCGATAAACTGACTTGACGTTTGCAGGACGATGTCTTATATATGACCATAGACATGACCATAGTCATTTGATACTGTCCGAGGACCACATGCCGACTATCTCAAAAAGCAAGCTCAAGGCCAACATGCTCCAGGTCTTCAGGGAAATCGAGGAATCGGGCGAAGAGCTGATCGTGACGCACAACCGGCGTCCTGTTCTGCGCATTCGGCCCATTGGAACAAAGCAACCGGTTGACAGGGTGTTCGAGAAACTACGTGGGAAAGTTGTCTACCAAGAGGACATCAACACGCCCACCACCGACGAATGGGATGAAGTGTAATGGTCGTACTGGATACGTCCTCACTGATATTCTGGACATTGGATCCCGGCCGCCTGTCCAGGACTGCCGAACAGACAATCGCACAGGCCGGCCGCGTAGGCGTCAGTTCGATATCGATCTGGGAGATCGGCATCAAAGTAGAACGGGGCAGGCTTGTACTGCCACTTTCCGGCGGGGAATACCTGGAAAACCTGGAACAAACCAATCGGGTGGAAATACTGCCTGTGGATCTGAGTACCTGGATCAGGAATCTACAACTGGATTGGAATCACCGGGATCCTGTCGACCGGACGATCGTAGCCACGGCTTCTCTACACAACTGCCCGCTTGTGACTTCGGACAACGTACTCCGCAGTTTCTACGAGAAGGCTATCTGGTAGGACCGCACATCTGGCACCGCAGACATCGTCACACCGGCGCCGGTGCCACGTGCTCAAGCCCAAACTCTTCCCGCAGCCGATCCATCTCCGCTTTCAACTCCTCGGGATCGGACGTGTCCGGCGGTAAGCGCCGCAACAGCCGGTCGGAAGCCTCGAAGAAGCGGTCCAGGCCGGCGGGTGTGCAGATCAGCATGATCCGGGCAGGATCATCACCGTCGTTCCAAAACGAATGAGGCTTCCATCCCGGCACCGTGACCATCTGGCCGGATTCCAAAACGAAAGCGCTTTCATGGAGAAACTGGAAAGTCAAGACGCCGCGGACGACCAGGAACATTTCGATGAAGGCGTGCCGGGTGAATACGGGCGGTGGACTGTGGGGCGGTTCGACGGCCTCGATGACTGTCACGCGGCCCTCCGTGGCGGCGCCCGGGGTCATGACCCGGACGTTCTGGCCCATCAGTGTTTTGAGCCAAGGGCCTCCGGAGCCTCCGGAGCCGTCACCTTTCATGGCTTTCTCCGTACTCAAGCCTTGATCGTATCCTGCGCAGCCGATTCGCTCATCTGACGATCCGGGTCACAGTTAAGACCGCGCTCAAATCGCTTGCTCTCCCGGCGCTTCCATTACGGGCAGTCACGAGTCCGCCGGATTCGGCCACGCTCAGGACGCCGACGCGCCTCCCGCGCCTCCCCCGACCGCCATCATCTCCCGCCCTTCTTCGGCGTAGACCTTCTTGACCTCCTGGTCCACGGTGCGCCAGACGAGAAACTGCTTGCGGAGGGTGTTCAGGAAACGCCGGTTCAGCCGCTGCCAGGAGTCCACGTCTCCGCTTTCCCGGTGTATATCCACCCATACCGCGTACAGGTCGTGTTCCTGCTCCGCGGGCGCCGCGCTCAGGGCCACCCGCTGGCTGACGCCCGTGTCGTAGGGCGCCAGCCAGGTCTTCATCTCGATCATGTACGTCACCACGGCCTCCTCGCCGGTGCCCGTCAGGACCACCTCGTCTGTCATGAAGTTCCCCAGCGTGCTCTCGCCGTATGACTCGAAGAACCGCGTCAGGTAGGCGTAGAGGCCCAGCGTCTCCGTGCGGCTGATGGTGAAGGGAAACTCGAAACTCCAGTTGTCGCCGTCGGGTTCGGGGAAGGACCACTGCCGCTTCACGTCGGGCACGGCCATCTGGGACGCCTTGCCGGCCGGGTAGATCGTCGAGAGCATGACCACCGCCATGACCATGGCCGTGGAGGCCACGGCAGAAAGGGAGGAGTAGTTCAGGGTCAGGCCCGCCAGCAGCTGGTACTCCGTGATGCCCCGGGCCACGGTCTGTCCGATCAGGTAGCCGGACATGCCCCCGATGACGGCGTACATGGCCGCCTCGGCCATGAAGAGCGCGCCGATATGGGCCGGCGCCAGGCCCACGGCGCTGTACACCCCGATCTCGCTGAAGCGCTCGTAGACGGCGTTCATCATGGTATTCAGGATGATGAGCGCGGCGACGACCATGGGGATGAACAGGTTGCCCAGGCCGGACAGGGAACTCAGGGACATGGCGCTGTATACGGCGACCTCGCCTTCGACGGCGGCCACCACCGGTATGCCCAGGCGCTGCATGAAGCGCTCGATCCGGTCGCGGGCGGCTTCGTCCGTGGGAAAACGGACCGCCACGGAGCGGAGCGTGCCGCCGAGGTCGTTCACGAAGGCCTGCGGCGCCAGGATGATATTGGCGGCCGGCATGTGCTCAAACCGCGCCATTTGAACCGGTTCCTCGTCGTAGTCCATGAGGGCGAGTTCCGTGAGCAGGTCGTGGCCTGTCGCCGTATAGTCGACCGGCGTCAGCGGCTCTCCGTCCAGGTCGGTGATCCCTTCCATGACGGCCGCGTCGAACATGCCGATCACCCGGTAGGGCTTGCCGAAGATCTGGATTTCCGACCGGCCCGTGTCTTCTTCGGTCATGCCCAGGAGTTCGGCCATCTGCGTCGGAATGATGCATACGTCGGTCTCGTCCGCGGAGAACCATCTTCCCGACGTCAGCGCGCGGTCGAGGCCGCTCACCTCACCTTCACCGGGAAGCAGGCCCAGCATGGCCGAGGCATAGGTGGACCTGGGCGTTCCGTCCGCGCCCGTCCGGTCGATCTTGACGAAGGTCTGGTCTCCGGGAAGGTTCCCGGAATACCACGTCCTGGAAACGATCTGGATACCCTGGTCTTCGGCTTCCGAAGACCCGAATTCGGAGAGCACGTACTCGTGAGTCTGCTTCTGGAGCGGCGCCCAGTTAGGATTCCGCACGAGCATTCCGGTATAGGCGGCCTCCGTGTCCTGGCTCACCTTCTGCAGCCGGAGAAAGGTCTGCACGGAGGTGAAGGAAAGCACGGTAAACACCAGGAGCACCAGGGTGGCGCAGGTCAGCAGCGTCCGGGCCTTGCGCTTGCGCATGTTGCCGATACCCAGGGCGAAGGCCGTGGCCAGGGCGCTCGAACGCCGCACGTCGGTGGCCTGCACGGTTCGGTGGTCCTGCCTTACCTCGCGCATGGTCTGGCTGAACCGTCCCGATATGAGCCAGATGACCACGGCCGCCAGGGCAAAGGTGATGAAGGCGAGGAGCACGATATCGGGCGCCGTGGTGATCTGGAAGGCCGGATGGGTGAACCGCAGCACCCCGTAGGCGGCCAGGAAGATGCCGAAGGTGGTGGCGATGCGCTTGTACACGTTGGCGAAACCGAAGAGCAGACGTTCCAGGGCGTAGGCGAAGGGGATCACCAGCACCATGTAGAACAGGACGCCCTTCACGACGTCGTTGGCCGTTCCCGTCGCGTCGGGATAGGCGCGGGACTCGTATCCCCACGCGGCGCGGGCGTGCTTGACGAAGCGGTCCCATTGCAGACTCTGGCGGGCGGCTTCGGCCTGGTCCAGCAGGCGTCCCGCCTCCCGGTGGAAGTCATCGAGCCGGGTATTGTTCACGCCGACGGACTTGAGCGCGTTGATCCGCGTCTCGTCCAGGTGCCACATGTCCTTCGCGACCTGGTACGAGGTAAGGGGAATGGCGCCGATCCCCGAATCGAACCCGATGCCCTCGGGGTTGTTTTCGTCCGCGTTGGTCAGGACCAGGCGGCGGCCGAACAGGCCGGTGGACATGGTGACCTTGAACCGGCTCTCCGGCGGCATGAAGACCACGGCAGTGTCTTCTTCGTAGGAAAACCCCGTTGTCCACGCGCCCTCCTGGAAGGTCAGGCCCCATTCGAGGGGCGGATTGCCCGATTCGTTCAGCACCACGGCCTCGTTGAGCCGCGTCAGGAACCGCGGATCCACCAGGTCGTAGATATTGGTCGCCTCCGACCGGAAGACCACCGTGGGTTTCTCCTTGTCCACCCAGTCCATGGTGATTTCGAGGGGGTAGGCGCCTTCGCCGTAGGGGCCCCGGTCCGGCGCGTAGATGATCTCTCCCGTTTCGGGGTCCATGACGTAGCCTTCCGTCGGGTAGGTGCGGCCCGCCTCCAGTTCGGTGCATTCGGCCACGCCGGCGCTGTCCGCCACCACGAAGATCTCGTTCTTCACGCCGCTGATGGTCTTGTTGTAGCGGCGGAACCGGACCACGGCGCCGGGCTTGGGTTTGCTCGGGATGTAATCCTCCCTGGGATCGAATTCCACGACCCGGATGCGGCCGTTCACGAAGCGGTCTTCGAGCTGCATCTTGAAATCCGGGAACAGGCGGGGGTCGTTGACGCCGCGGCCGAACAGCTCGGTCAGCAGAACGGCCTGCGTGTACACGTTGTGGAAATTGACCCGGTCGAGGTCGTCGATGGGCGTATCCACGAACTCGCGGACGTCGAACACGGTGGCGAAGGACAGGGCGGGCAGCCCCATCCAGAAGACCAGTTCGGCGTCCAGGGCGATGTTGCCGGCGGGAAAGAACCCCGCGGTCCGGTGGCCCTGCGACGGAGAGATCACGTTCACGAGGGCGCCGGGCGGGAAAGCGCCCCGCCGGATGACGTCTTCCGCATAGCCCATGAAGGTGCGTCCGAAGGGCGTGAAGAACCGCTGTTTCTCGAAGGAATCACCCCCGAAGAGGACACCGGAGTAGATGACCCCGATCTGGTCCCGGGCGCTGGACAGGTCGATGCCCGCGAAGAGCTTGATGTTGATGGGATCCTCGAGCTTGTCCGCGAAGTGGCTGGAAATGCGTGCGTGACGGTAGGAAAAATCGTTAATCCCGCTGAGCGACATGAAGTGGCCCGAGGTCGCCAGGATCAGCACCGTGCGCGCGGGAGGATGAGCGGCGAAGTAACGGGCCATTTCCAGAAGCGCGGCCACGCCGGACGCCTGGTTCGCGCCGGGGGATACGGCCGGCACGGAGGAAATGGAGTCGTAGTAGGACTCCAGTACGATGACCTCCTCCTTCAGCACCGGGTGCGTACCCGTGATCCTGCCGAATACGTTGTAGGCCGGGAGGCGTTTCCAGGTCATGCGTCCTCTTGCCCGGACGTTTATGGCGCCGTGGGCTTCCAGGTATTCGATCAGGGGCCGGGCCGCCCCCTTTTTCATCCAGAACCGGGGGAAGTCGAGGGGAACCTGGAGGTGCTTTTCCTCCCCGTCGACCCGCGTGGTGTGGTCGGGCTCCGCGAAGATCACGGCGCTGCCGCCCAACAGGGCCGCCCGCTGCCAGTTGACGCCGGAGTTGAAGTCCATCAGGAAGACGGCGCCGGCTGGATCGATCCCGTTGAAATCCTCCCATTCGCCGTTGCCGATGTAGTGGAGTTTCCCCGTGATGCCGCCCGGAGGCGTCGTGGAAGTGCGGACGAGGTTGGGCCACAATGCGTAGAGGGGAATCGACCGGGTTTCCAGGGTCGTGGAGTCGAGGATGGTCAGTTCGCCGCCCTCGTCCAGGGGGACGGACGAGACGAATTCCTCCATCTCCACGTCCTCGAGGCCGATTTCCCGCATGCGGTCGGCCAGGAAGTACGCTGCCTCGGTGGCCCCGGGGTAGCCGGCCACGCGGGAGCCGAAGGACACCAGGTCGGTGATGGTCTTCCTGATACGCAGGGAGTCGACCACCGCGGCCACCTGATCGTCGCCGATCGGTTCCGCCAGGATCTCCACACGCTCGCGGACGCCCGACGTCTGGCAGGCGGAGATGCCGCACAGCAGCGCCAGGCCGGCCAGACCGGCCAGGCCGACCAGGAAACCGGGTATGGTTTTCGTTTTACGCACGTCGCGTTTCCCTAGACCTTCCACTTCCGCCGCATCTCCTCCATGGAAACGGTCTTACCCTGGGTCCACGCATAATGGGCGATGGGATTCTCGCCGACCCACCGGTGGTCGACGGGTTCGCTGGCCAGCTGGTAGCGGGTATCGGTGCTGATCCGGTACCGGTTCGACGCATTGTTGATGGAACCGTGCATGGTGTACATGCCGAGGACGATCACGTCGCCCATTCTGAATTCGCTCGTCTGCCACTGCCCCCCGTACTGGTCGACCATCACGATGGGCTCGTTGGTGAAGTGGCCCGTCACGTGGTCCCGGTCCACGTCCATCTGGCCGTAGGTCTCCTTGACGGCCTCGAACTGGTGGGAACCGGCCAGGATGACCAGGGGTCCCATGTCGTAGGTGACGTCGTCCAGGGGCGTCCAGACCGTGTACAGGTTCGGCGTGCCGCGGCCCATGTAAACCATGTCGTAGTGCGCCCCCGTGTTGTCTCCCGGCCCCACGGCCCGGAGCCACTTGTAATCGAAGGTGAGGACGGGACCTCCCAGGAACCTTTCGAAGAACCCCATGATTTCGGGGGAATTGACCACGGCGAGGAATTCGTCTGTATGGGTCACCCGCTTGGCGCCGCCGAAGAAGGCCCCGCGCTTGCCGGGGGCCGCGACGCCCAGGTCGAGGGGGTAGTCCGGGTCGATCTGGTCGTTGGCGTGGAGATTCTCCAGCGCGACCCTGCGGGCTTCCCGGACCTTATCCGGATCGTGGAGACCGCGGATGAGCAGGTAGCCGTCCTCGGCCATGCGTTCCCGCAGGGCTTCCGCGTCGTCCAGCAGTTCGTTGGCTTCCCGGAGCGTGGACAGGTACTTGCCGTCCATCTGCAACTCGTCCTTGCCCATGACCAGGCGTTTGGAATACCGGGTGGTCATTGATCCCTCCGTCGTTTGTCCATGCATTGAAAAGGACGCATTGTTGGAAAAGGATTCGGATTTCCTTAAACGAGATGTCAGGTCCCGACCTGCGCCAGGAAATCGCGACGCACTACGTTACCCGGACGGCCGACGCCTCGACGGCCGCGTACAAGGTATCCCCGGCAGTTACGTTACCCGGACGGCCGACGCCTCGACGGCCGCGTACAAGGTATCCCCGGCAGTTACGTTACCCGGACGGCCGACGCCTCGACGGCCGCGTACAAGGTATCCCCGGCAGTTACGTTACCCGGACGGCCGACGCCTCGACGGCCGCGTACAAGGTATCCCCGGCAGTTACGTTGCCAGGACCGCCGACGCCTCGACGGCCGCGTACAAGGTATCCCCGGCAGTTACGTTGCCAGGACCGCCGACGCCTCGACGGCCGCGTACAAGGTATCCCCGGCAGTTACGTTGCCAGGACCGCCGACGCCTCGACGGCCGCGTACACGGTATCCCCGACGGTCAGGCCCAATTCGGCGAAGGAGTTCCGCGCCACGTGGACGGTAAGGCGCAGGCCCGCGTCCAGGTCCAGGCGAATGCGGTCCCCGTCCACCGCCGCGGCGGAGACGACGCCTTCGAGTATATTCGCGGCGTCCGGGGGAAGGGGCAGCCGGGACAACCGGACCGCGTCCGGCGCTATGGCGATGTGGACCGTTCCACGCGCAGCCGCATCCGTGCGCAACGTCACGCCGTTCTCCAGCCGGACGACCGGACCGTCCGCGGTATCCGCTACGTGCCCCTTGAACACATTCTCCGGACCGGCTTCGAGCATGCGGCCGTCGCGCATGATGAGTACTTCATCGGCGATGCGGCGGGCCTGCTCGTACTGGTGCGTCGAGAGTACCACGGTCATGCACCGCTGACGGCACGTTTCCCGGAGTATCTCTTCGATCTGCCGCCCATGGGCCGCGTCCACGCTGGCCGTGGGTTCGTCGAGCAGCAGGACGTCGGGTTCGGTGACCAGGGCCCGGGCCAGTCCCGCGCGCTGGGCTTCTCCGCCCGACAGGCTGTGGGCGGGCCGGTGGGCGAACTCCCGGAGGCCTACCTTGCCGAGCATGCCGGTCACGCGTTCTTCGATGGCCTCCTTCGCCATGCCGCGGAATCGCAGCCCGGACGCCACGTTCTCGAACACGGTGGACCGGAACAGGTACACGTGCTGCATGAGCAGCGTGACGCGGCGGCGGTACCGGCGGCCGCGGGCCGGATCGGCGCCGTGCACGGGCCGGCCTTCGAAGAGGATCCGGCCTTCCTGCGGCAGCGTCAGCAGGGCGAGCATGTTCAGGAGCGTCGTCTTGCCCGATCCGTTCGTGCCGTAAACGGCGTAGGTTCTTCCGGGGGACAGGGCGAGGCGGCTCACCCGCAGATGAAACCCGGAAGCGTAACGGTGCGCCAGGTTCTCGACCACGATGATCGGATCGGCCATCAGTCGTCGAACCCCTGCAGCCAGTGAAAGAGTATGTTCGCGCCGAAGGCCGTGAGCAGCAGGATGATGCCGAGGGCGATGGCCAGGCCGAATTCCCCCTTGCTGCTCTCGAGGGCGATCGCCGTCGTCATGGTCCGCGTGCTCCCCTTGATGTTGCCGCCCAGCATCATGGCCGCGCCTACCTCGGCGATGACCCGCCCGAAGGCGGCGACCACCGCGGCCATGATGCCGAACCGGGCCTCCGAAATCAGCGTGCGGGCCGTCTGGGCCGTCGTGGCGCCCAGCGTCAGGGCCGTCTCCGTGATCCGGGAATCGACGGCGCGGAAGGCCGAAAGGGTGAAGGCGGCCACGATGGGCAGGGCGAGGATGGTCTCGCCGATGATCATGGCCTTCGGCGTATACAACAGCTCGAGAAACCCCAGGGGGCCGCGCCGGGAGATCATGGCGTAGACGAAGAGGCCGATCACCACGGTCGGCATGGCCAGCAGCGTATTGAGCACCGTGGTAACCAGCCGCTGTCCGCGAAACCGGTGGGTCGCGAGGAAGTAGCCCGCAGGCAGTCCCATGACGGAGGCCAGCAGGATCGCGGACACCGCGACGAAAACCGAAACGCCGACGATGCCGTACACGCCGGACTCGCCCGTGAGCAGTAATCGGACCGCTTCCTGAAATCCACTGAGCAGGTAGTCCATGTTCCCTATGAAACAACAAAACGGCCCCTCGAATCAACAGGTTTTTCCCCTGCCGGAAACACCTAAATACGTTGACAGAATCACCTCGGGACTGTAGGTTGTCTGGCGTTCGGCGGGGCCATGCTCCGTTGGCGACGCGATTTGCGGACGGGCTCGCCCCTGCCGGCGCTTTCCTCATCCTTCGGACCGCGGTTTCGCATGTAACCACCCCAATCAAGCAAAGGATCAGACGATCGGATGCCCGTACTAGGGATCATTGGCGTCCTGTGGCTGCTGCTCGTCCTGGCCGCGGGTTACTGGGGTAGCCGGCGCAAGCTTGACGCGACCTTCGTCAAGGGCGTCCAGACGCTGATCACCATCGTCGCCCTGGCCGTCGCGGCCCCGCAGCTCGGCGTGTTCAAAACCGCCCTCGCGGCGCTCTGGCTCCTCCTTTTCGTCGCCGCGTCCACCCTGATGCGGCGGTTTCGCGTGCCGGACCTGGCCGGGCGGGCCATCGCCCTGGCCACCGTGGGCCTGGCGGTGTGGGGCACCGACTCCCTGAACGTCATGCTGATCCGCACGCTGATCATGCTTGCGGTAACCAGCATCTTTCTCCTCGGACTGAACCTGGGCTTCCGGTACCTGATCCGCCGCATACTCTGGATCTTCCCCGTACTCTTCGCCGTCTCGGTCATCACCTTCTCCATCATGCACGCCGTGCCCGGCGGTCCCTTCGACGCGGGCGGCGAGACCGGCGGCATACCGCTCACGCCCGAGGTGCGCGCCAACCTGATGCGGAAGTACAATCTCGATCAGCCGCTGCACATACAATACATCTCCTGGGTGAGCAACGTCGTACGGGGCGACTTCGGCTACTCCTTCCAGCACCAGAGCAAGACCTGCCAGGAACTCATCGCGCAGGCCTGGCCCGTGTCCGTCCACCTGGGCAGCATGGCCCTGGTCGTGGCCCTGACCGGCGGACTGCTGCTGGGCATTCTCGCGGCGGTGTACCAGAACACCTGGATCGATTACGTCGCCTCGCTCACGGCGGTATTCAGCATCGTCACGCCCAGTTTCGTCGTGGCCGTGGGCCTGACCGTCGTGTTCTCGCTCTGGTTGCACCTGTTTGAAACGGGGGGCTGGAATTCGCCCAAGGACTGGGTCATGCCTGTGATTGCGTTGTCGCTCGGGGACATGGCCGTGGTGGCGAGATATACCCGGTCGAACATGATCGAGGCCATCCGGGCCGACTACGTGCGCACCGCCCGGGCCAAGGGCCTCACCGAGTTCTCGGTCGTGGTGGTGCACGTGTTCAAGAACGCCCTGATCCCCCTGCTGACCATCGCGGGACCGATGATGGCCAACCTGATCACCGGGTCCTTCTTCATCGAGACGATCTTCCGGATCCCCGGCCTGGGGCGGTACTTCACCACAAGCGTATTCGCCCGGGACTACCCCATGATCATGTCCACGGCCCTGCTCTGGTCGTCGCTTATCGTCGTGATCTACGTCATCACGGACCTCATGTACGCACTGGTGGACCCCCGCATTCGGTATCGGAAGGATTAAGCATGGATCCGATCGGCACAACGGGCGAAGTCGGCATCGTCTGGGTCCTGGGCGCCGTCCTGGGATGGAGCTGGGACACCATGATCCTCGAGGTGGGGCGGATCGCCCTGGCGATCCAGTTGCTGCTCTACCTGCCCCGCATGTACCGCCTGGGCCGGAAGAACGAAACCGGGCGATGGGCGTCCTTCTGTCACCGGGCTGTCCAGCGTAAATCGCTATTCGCCGCCGTGAGCGCGGGTGCCGTGCTCGCGGCGTGGTGGCTGCTCGGCCCATGGATGGACCAGTACCCATACGGCACGGAAGACATCCCCGAGAGCCTGTCGGAATCCCTGAGCTGGGACGGCCTCGAGCCCTTCTTCTCCTGGGCGGGACTGATCTTCCGCGTCACGCTGGCCACGGAGTTCACCCTGCTCTGGCCGCGTGCCTACCGGTACTTCAAGAAACACGACAGCGGGCTCTGGGCGGACGCCACCCGGCGGTTTTCCCGAAACAAGCTGTCCCTGGTGGGACTCTTCCTGGTCCTGCTGCTGAGCAACACGGCGCTGCTCGCGCCCTGGATCGCGCCTCTGCACTATACCAAGCAGAACTTCCTGGTCGCCTGGCAGGAACCGTCCTGGATGTATCCCTTCGGCACGGACGGCCTGGGCCGCGACCTCTTCAGCCGGGTCATCTACGGCGCCGAGATCTCCATGACGGTGGGCGTCCTCGTACAGGCCATCATCTTCGCCATCGGCGTCCCCCTGGGCGCCCTCGCCGGGTACGCGGGGGGCCGCGTGGACAGCGTCATCATGCGGGGGGTCGACATCATGTCGGCCTTTCCGGGCCTGCTCTTCATCATCCTGATCATGTCGTGGCTGGGGGCCGGACTGTTCAACATCTTCATCGCCATCGGGGTAACCGGATGGGTAGGGGTATGCCGTCTCCTCAGGGGGCAGATTCTGTCTTTGAAGGAAAAGGAATTCGTCCGGGCGGCCAAGGCCATGGGCGGCAGCCACCTGCGCATCGTCGTCACCCACATCCTGCCGAACAGCCTGACGCCGCTGATCGTGGCCCTTGCCCTGGGCATCCCGTCGGCCATCTTCGCGGAGGCCGGACTGAGCTTCATCGGCATCGGCATCAGTCCGCCCACGCCGAGCTGGGGGCAGATGGTCGGGGAGAACGCCAACTATATCCGATCCTACTGGCACCTGGCGACCTTTCCCGCCATCATGATCGCCCTCACCATGCTCGGATTCCAGCTGATGGGCGACGGGCTCCGGGACGCTCTCGACCCCAAGATGAACGCGTAAACCACACTGCAGCGGGCAGCACGGCGTGCGCGGCCGTGAAAAAAAAGTAGCCATGGCCCTTGACACGACGAGATTTACCCGTATATTTAGCCGTGTCGCCGTCACGGCGGCAGCCCGAACCCTTGCAAGTTCCCCTGATTGATTCCTCAATGGAAAGCCGGATCTTCCTTAGAATAGATTCATGACGGCCGGTACCGCATTCTACGGGATTACTCCATCACCAAGGTAAGTTTCGTTTGCCCGTATCCTGATGGCATAACCAGAACCAGCACAACCGCGCGTCTCCAGACGCGACACGCCCAGGCCTGACTACCGGAAACGACCCGTTCGCGATCCGCCGTTTCCGCCGCACATAATGTTCACAACCCAGTCTGCCAGTAAATACACTCCCCACGACGCGCCCGGGAATCGGTGCCTTGAGGAACGCCCGGACGGCGGGAGTTCACCATACCTTTTCACCAAGGGAAGGAAGCATGCACATTCTGGAACTTAAGACCAAGACGCTCCCGGACCTGTATTCCATCGCCCAGGAGCTCGATCTGCAGAGCTACACGGGCTTGCGGAAACAGGAACTGATCTTCAGCATTCTCCAGGCGCAGACGGAGAAAGAAGGCGTGATCTTCGGCGAGGGCGTACTCGAGGTGCTGCCGGACAACCGCTGCGGGTTTCTCCGGTCTCCGGACTACAGCTACCTGCACGGCCCCGACGACATCTACGTGGCGCCGTCCCAGGTCAAGCGCTTCGACCTGCGTACCGGGGACACCATATCCGGACAAATCCGTCCGCCGAAAGACGGGGAACGCTTCTTCGCGCTCCTGCGGGTGGATACGGTCAATTTCGAGAATCCCGAGGCGAGCAAGGAAAGGACGCTCTTCGACAACCTGACGCCCATCTATCCGCTGGAACGGTTCCAGCTCGAATACCTGAAGGACAAGCTGCCGACGCGGGTCATGGACCTGCTGACCCCCATAGGCAAGGGACAGCGCGGGTTGATCGTTTCGCCGCCGAAGGCCGGCAAGACCATGCTGCTGCAGGAGATCGCCAACGCCATCACGGACAATCACCCCGAGGTGGTGCTCATGGTCCTGCTCATCGACGAACGGCCTGAAGAGGTGACCGACATGGAACGGTCGGTGCAGGGCGAGGTGATCAGCTCGACCTTCGACGAGCCGCCGGAGCGCCACGTGGCGGTCTCGGACATGGTCCTGGAAAAGGCGAAGCGGCTGGTGGAACACGGCCGGGACGTGGTCATCCTGCTCGACAGCATCACCCGCCTCGCGCGGGCCCACAACGCGGTGACGCCCCACAGCGGCAAGATCCTGTCCGGCGGTATCGACGCCAACGCCCTTCAGAAACCGCGGCGCTTTTTCGGCGCGGCGCGCAACATCGAGGAAGGCGGGAGCCTGACGATCGTGGCCACGGCGCTGATCGAGACGGGCAGCCGCATGGACGAAGGCATCTTCGAGGAATTCAAGGGTACGGGCAACATGGAACTGGAGCTCAGCCGCAAGCTGGCGAACCGGTGGATATTCCCGGCCATCGACCTGAGCGCGTCCTCCACCCGGAAGGCGGAGCTGCTGCTGGAACCGGACATCCTGGGCAAGGTGAAAATCCTGCGGAAGTTCCTGGACGGCCTGGGACCGGTGGAAGCCATGGAACTGATGACCGAGCGCCTGTCGCGGACGACGACGAACGTGGATTTCCTCAAGTCCATGAACGAGTAGCGATCCGCACAGTCGGCGCGGTCCGAATGGCCTTCAGCGAGCAACAGCCGCGCGGCTGTTGCTTCAGCAACGAATTTCCGGTACCGCGCACTTCGGGATTCCGCACCGACTCACTTGAGCCGCTTGTAGAACTCCCTGAATTTCCGCTCGGATTCCGCCTTCTGCACCGGCGTCATGGCCTGATAGAATCCGCAGTCGTTCGCGAAGGAGGGCGAGAGGGAGCTTCGCCTCGGGACCTTGTAGGCCTCGAACTTGAAGGTGTAGATCTCGCAGGTCACCTCGTCTCCGTGCATGCCGGGCATAACGTGGACGCAGTCGGTGCAGTCACGCCGCGTTTCCCCCAGGTGACCGTGTGTCCGGTTGTGCATGATCGACTTCAGCTTGCTCATCCCGGGTCTCCTGTAACAAATCCCACCGCTTGATCCAATGAATGGATATAAAGGAAGGGTAACCGCGCCGACCGGCCTTGTCAAGCGTGCGGACGAACGTACCGCTCTATCCCTGCCGCCCGTGCGGACGGAAGCGCCGATCGCTCGGGTAACCGCGCCGACCGGCCTTGTCAAGCGTGCGGACGCGGCTGCCGGCCTGTCCTCCTTGACATCCCTCCCGCCCGCCTGTAACTAAAAACCCGTAAATCGGTCCCGCGTCCCCCAACCTTCAGGTCCGGCTTTTGACGACTCGAACAGGTTCGTCCCTCTCATACACCCGGCTGCTCAGGGAGAACCGGACCTATCGGTTCGTGTGGCTGTCGCAGGTGGTATCCAACGCCGGGGACTGGTTCAATACGATCGCCGTGCTGGGCCTCACCCTGGCCCTCACGGGCTCCGGGCTCGCCCTCGGCATCGTCACGATCTGCCAGATGCTGCCCCCCTTTCTGATGACGCCGTTGGCCGGCGTCGTCGCGGAGCGGTACGACCGCAAGCGGGTGATGATCTCCGCCGATATCCTGCGGGCCGTGGTGGCCCTCGGATTCCTGCTGGTCGAAACGGCGGACGACGTCTGGATGCTGTACCTCTTCATGGCGCTGCTGTCCGGTCTCCAGCCCTTCTTCGACGTCACCCGCACGGCCGC
Source organism: Gemmatimonadota bacterium (assembly GCA_026706345.1). Classification (NCBI taxonomy): domain Bacteria; kingdom Pseudomonadati; phylum Gemmatimonadota; species Gemmatimonadota bacterium. The sequence continues at coordinate 15,914 of JAPOYX010000280.1, forward strand.
GCTGCCGAGCATCGCCCGGGGCAAGGCGCTGCTGGCAGCCAACGCGCTGTCCAGCACGACCTGGGCCGCCATGCTGACCATCGGCTCCGCCGTCGGCGGGCTCGTGGCCGATCACCTGGGCCGGTCCGCCGCTTTCCAGTTGAACGCCCTCAGCTTCCTGGTATCGGCGTTCTTTGTCGCCCGGATCGCCATACCCGCCGCGTCCGGCGCAGGACAGCCGGTGCGGTTCCTGTCGGATTTCATCGAGGGCATGAAGTACATCGGGCGCGACCGGCCCACGCGGGTCTATCTGCCGGGCAAGGCGACCTGGGGCCTCGCCGGCGGCGGCGCCGTCCTGCTCTACGCCGTGTTCGGCGGGCAGATCTACCGCGCGGGCGACACGGGTATCGCCATCCTGTACACGGCCCGGGGCCTGGGCACGCTCCTGGGCGCCGTATTCATCAAGTTCTTCGACACGATCCGGTTGGGTCAGTTGAGGACGGGCATCCTGGTCGGGCTGATCGGCTACGGCGCCTTCTTCATCCTGTTTTCGCAGGCCCCGTCCATCTGGCTGGCGGCGGCATGCATCATCCTGGCCGCCACGGGCAGCATGGTGATGTGGGTGTATTCTTCTCTTGGACTGCAGCTTGTGGTGGACGAAGACTACCGGGGCCGGGTGTTTGCCGCGGACCATGGGCTGTTCACCCTGGCCTTCTCCATTTCGACCCTGGGGACGGGCCTCCTGCTGGATGCCCTGGCCGCTCGCCTGGTGGCCTTCATGGCAGGCACGGCGGGTATTCTGATCGTAGGGTTCTGGTACGTGTTCGCCCGGCGCATCCCGCTTGGCGGGCAACGGTCCGCACGGTCCGCACACGCCGGGCAGGACCATTAACGCTGGTACGTGTTCGCCCGGCGCATCCCGCTTGGCGGGCAACGGTCCGCACGGTCCGCACACGCCGGGCAGGACCATTAACGCTGGTACGTGTTCGCCCGGCGCATCCCGCTTGGCGGGCAACGGTCCGCACGGTCCGCACACGCCGGACAGAAAGACTAACGACGGACCTGGTAGCGTTCGAGGCGTTCGAAATCGTCGATGGTCTGGTCCACGAAGGCCTTGATCTTCAGGTGACCGTCCCAGAGTTCCACGCCGTCCAGGGTCTTCGGTATGAAGAAGAGAATCCGCTGGAAGAATCCCGCTACGCCCCGCTTCCGTCCCGATATCCCCTCGATGTTGGTAAATCGCGCCCACGCCAAGTCGTCATACAGTTCCTGCGTCACCAGGTAGCCGGTCCGGGGACCGCCGTCATCGGCATACGCCGTCTCCGCGCCGTGGATGATCACGTCGGCATCCAGGATGTCCCGGTCGAAGCGGAACGTGTAGTTCATGTCGTAGAGCGCACGGATGTGGACCAGGAAATCGCCCGATTTCGACGAATCAGGTACGAAGAAAAGGTATGCGACGTGATTGAGCGGAAAGGTCAGACCCAGCGAAAACCCCGCAGCCAGGGCTTCGTCGACGGCCTCGCCGGAAGCGTAGACAGGCACGTTGCCTTCGGCGACCCACCGACCCAGGATCACGTTGACCCGCATCAGCGTGAGCGTATCCTGCTCCGCGGCCGTCAACAGGCCTGTCACGTCCGCCGCGTCCAGCCGAAGGGCCGTGGAGTCGCCCGCGAAGGGCCTCAGCTCGTCGGGAACCGGCTGCGGCATACGCTGTTCCAGGCCCGCAAGGAAGGCGTTTAAAGAAGGCGCGGGCGGTTCAAAGGCCCGCAGTTCGGATGGCAAGAGGACCAGCGCAAAGGCGATCAGACATGCCGACGCGAGCGCCTTTGAAGCGGGCGCCTTCATGGAACCCGTTCAATGATCAGCTTTTCCAGCACGACATTGAAGATGGGCCGGTCGCCTCGCGTCTGCACCCGGCCGATGGCGTTTACCACTTCCTGTCCCTCCATGACCTGGCCGAAAATGGTATACCCCCCGTCCAGATACGATTTCGGACCGTGGGTGATGAAGAACTGGCTGCCCGCGGTATCCGGAGACCCCGCGTTCGCCATCGCCAGGCGCCCCGGCCGGTCGAATTTGAGCGAGCCCCGGATTTCGCCCTTGATATTGTATCCTGGTCCGCCCTGACCCGTACCCGTCGGGTCGCCGCCCTGGATCATGAAATTCGGAATGACCCGGTGAAAGAGGGTCCCGTCGAAATACGGGCGCTTCGTCTCCTGTCCGGTCCTCGGATCCTTGAAGGTCCTTGTGCCTTCGGCAAGGCCGATGAAATTATCGACGGTGACGGGCGTCAGCCTGTCGAACAACTTGCAGATGATCACGCCCATGTTGGTATTGAATACGGCGTACGTGCCGGGTCCAAGGGACTGGGCGGCCAGTTCGCCGGATGCCGGCTGCGCGCCTTCACCCGACTGAACGGGCGTACCGGCCGGGATCGCGGGGGCCAGGGCAATGAGAACCGCCAGCATGGCGGCCGTCGTCGTGCTGCGGATCAACTTCATCAATTTACTCGCCCTCCCCTCTGACCATGGTCACCTTGATGATGCTGACCTCTTCACGGGGCCGCGACTGATCTGCGGGCACCTCCGATATGGCGACGGCCACGTCCTGTCCCTCCACGACCTGGCCGAAGATGGTATGAACCATGTCGAGATGAGGCGTTGGCGCCACCGTGATGAAGATCTGTCCGCCATTCGTATTGGGGCCGCGGTGCGCCATGGCCAGCCGGCCGGGCTGGTCGAAGCGCAGGTCTTCACGGAGTTCATCGTCGAACTCGAAACCGGGACCGCCGAAGCCGGTACCGAGCGGATCGCCGGTCTGTATCATGAAATTCGGAATGACCCGGTGAAAGATCAAACCGTCGTAATAAGGTGTGCCGGCCATGGTCTCGCGGGTTTCCGGGTGAGTCCACTCCCGGGTACCTTCGGCCAGGCCCGCGATGACGTCCACGGTCGTGGGCGTCTTGTCCGGATACAGTTCGCACTTTATCGTGCCCAGGCTGGTTTCGATAATCATCATGTTTGCGGGCTCTCCGGTGTTTCGGGGTTGTTCGGACGATTCGCCGCAGGACACGGCGAAAAACAGCAGGCAAAGGGCGGCCGTCGATAGGCCCGATTTCCACATCTTTATACCTCCACGAACTGGGATAAATGGACTGGTTCCAGCCTCCGCGTTCAGGTATCAGACCACGGAATGCGTTACATTCGCCCGGCTTGCGCGGGACGCTTGCTGCCTCTTTCGATAGGGCAGGTTGTGACTCTTCCTGTACTCCCACTGGAGCCGGTGATGTTCCTTTTCGGTGGAAATGAAATCCCAGGGCAGCGCCTGCAGATCCGCCATGTCCCCGAGATAGCGCGAGGTATCCATTCCCAGCTCCGCCGCGGCGCGTTTCCAGTCGCCGGCGTGCCGCACGGTTTCCCTCAGGAAAGCGCTTAACTCCCGGCCCCCGCGGGACAGAATGGCCTCGAAGTATGCGGATTTCAGGCTCTCGTGCTTGACCTCCACCCCCGGCGTGCCGCGCAGGGCCTTCCGGATGCGGTTCAGCTTGCGCTTGACCTCCCGCGGAGACGCCATGGGACTCCATTGAAAGGGTGTCAACGCTTTCGGCACAAAGGGGTTTATGCTCAACCTCAGCCGCCCGCCCGGCGCTCCGCATTCCCGCTGCAACCCGGCCAGTTGCCGGGTCATCTCGATGAGCTCCTCGATGTCCGCGTCGGTTTCCGTCGGCAGCCCGACCATGTAGTACACCTTGAGGTGCCTGATGCCCTTCTCGAGAATCCGCCGGGCGCCGGTCAGGATCTCTTCCGATGATATGGGCTTGTTGATCGCCTTGCGGAGCCGCTCCGAACCGGCTTCCGGGGCGATGGTCATGGTGCGCAGCCCCGTCTTCAGCATCAGGCGAAGCAGGCTGTCCGGCACCAGGTCGACGCGGACCGACGAAACGCCCACGCGAAGCCCCGTTTCTTCCAGGCCTTCGCAGAGTTCGTCCAGGTAGGGATAGTCGCACATGGCCGAGCTCACCAGGCCCACGGCCTTCAATCCCTCCTTCCCGTCGCGCGCGAGGGACGCGTTCTTCGACCGGATCACGTCGAGTATGGTGGCGGGCTTCAGGGCGCGGAACTTGGGATAGACGTAGCTCACGGCGCAGAAACGGCACCGGCGAGGACACCCGCGGGAGATCTCGATCAGGAGCATGTCGCCGAACTCGGTGTCGGGCGTGAGGACGGCCGAATGGGCGGGATAGTCCTCGAAGACGCGCACCTGCTGCTTGGCAATCCGGCCGGCAGACACGCGTTCCGTCTCGGCTGCCTCGGCATCGCATCCGGCATCCGAGGCCGCCCCATCGGCCGGCGCAGCGTCGCATCCGGCATCTGCGGCAGGCCCGTCGGCCACCTCGGCGTCGCATCCCGCATCCGAGGCGGGCCCGTCGGTTGGCGGGACCGCACGGTCACCCGGGGAAGCCGCCTGCAGGGACGGGACGTACATGCCGTCCAGCGCCATGGCCCGGGCGAGATGGGACTTCCGGTCCAGACCCTGATCTCCGATATAGCGGTCGATATAGGCGTAGGCCGCCTCTTCGCCGTCGCCTATGACCATCGCGTCAGCGAAATCCGCCAGCGGCTCGGGGTTGATGTAGGTAATCGCGCCGCCGATTAGCACGATTGGATCGAAGGGCGTCCGTTCCCCCGCGAGAACGGGCACGCGGGCGAGTTCCAGGATACGGATCAGGTTCGGGTAATCGTTCTCAAAGGAGATGGAGAAAGCCACGATGTCGCATGAGCTGAGCGGCAGTCCGGATTCCAGGGTAGCCAACGGCTTGCGGGATCTGGACAGATCTTCCAGGTCGGAAGGTTCGGGGAGAAAGGCCCGTTCGCAGACGACGTCGTCCCGTTCGTTCAGGTGCCGGTACATCGTCTGAAACCCCAGGTTGGACATGCCCAGGTAGTACGTATTGGGATATACCAGGGCGATTCGGACGGCCTTCCCGCCGGGTTTCTTGTATATGGTCCCGCGTTCGCGGGCGAGGGTCTGCGCCATGGATTCGAACATATACCTGTCCACAAGCGGTGATCGGATGCGTAGTCCGGCCAGTCCGGCCAGCCCGGTCAGGCTGACTAGGCTGACCGCCGCCTCCGCACCGGGTTGCTCAATCGGCCGGCATGCACTATGGACGGCAAAAATACAGTCCGGGGACCCGGGTGTCAAGGTTCGCACCGAGGGCGGCACCGAGATTCCGGCCGCGTGGGATGGGCTTGACATGGCGCTTTCCCGCGGTTAGCTTTCCGACGAAAGATGGCCGAAGAGGGAATCCCGGTGCTGGGGAGCATGCGCATGGATTCGATGCTACACCGGAAAAACCGGAAACTCGCCTGGAGACCGGCTGGCCTGCTGGCGCTCTTCCTGCTGGCGTTTTCGCCGCAGGACGCTTGCGGACAGCAGGTGAAAGCCGAGATCATGGTGCACCTGGAAGCCCTGCCCGTCCTGCACCGTGAGCAGATGGCGGACTTCGCCCTGACGCTCGCCGACTACATCGAGGAATGGGACTGGCTCGAGGAAGATCTGCCCGAGCCGGTGCATGTGGGTTTCGAAGCGATACTGGCCTTTCTGGGCAGCGCGGTAAAGACCCAGTACGGCTCGCGCCTGACCGTGTACAGCGGCACGGACCTGAAATACCTGGACCGGTGGTGGTTGTTCGAATACGAGCGGGAGGATCTGCTCCAGCACGACGATCAGCAGTTCAACGGCCTGACGTGGCTGATCGACTACTACGTTCACATCATGATCGGCCACGAATTGGACAAGTATACGGAATTCGGAGGCGACGGCCATTTCCAACGCGCCAACGCCATCGCCCTGGACGGCCGGTTCAGCCGCGAATTCCAGCGGGGATGGGACGAACGGCTGGACCTGATCGACGGTATTCTGGCCGATGAATACAAGCCGTACCGCCTGATCAGGAACAGATACTCCCGGGGGTTGGCGGCACAGAAGGAAAACAAGCTGGTGGAGGCCCGGACGCTTTGCCGCCAGGCCGTCGATATCATGGCGGAACTGCACGAAAAGAACCCGCGGGACGAGCGTCTGAAGGAATTCCTGAACGCCCATTACCTGCAACTGGCGGATGTATTCAGTTCGGAATCACCCACGGAAGTCCCTGATGCGGCATCTTCCAGGGATGTCTACGACATGCTCATGAAGATCGATCCCGCGCACAGGTCGACCTACGAGAAGCATGCGGAGCGTTTGGGCGGATGACTGCCGGAACGCCGGTCCGGTCATTCAATCCCTGCGACGGTGTTTCGAGTACCGGTGACGGGGCCTGTTCGGCTGAAACCGAACGCGTCCACAGGCAGGGCACCTCCACTTTCGCTGCTTGTGAAAGCTCCGCTTCTCCTCATTCATAGATCGGTTGCAACGACTGCATCGCATCGGTATCAAACGGGAAGAAGGTCAAATGAAAAGAAGCCATGACACGCTAAGAAACCCGGCCTCCTGGTTACTGATCGTCCTGGCGGGGCTCTTCGCGGCCGGCGAGGCCCACGGATCCGAAGGCGTCCCGGCCATCTGGCGTAAAATGGTCCGGGCATCGACCACCGTGCACGAAGTTTTTCTTTCCCGTACGCCGCAGATCGTGATCTACGGCAACGGGCTCATCGTATTCCGGGACGACGATTTCAAGACGCTCTACCGGCAGGTCC